>NZ_JBDPMF010000010.1:0-181100 GCF_039871645.1 Mycobacterium sp. B14F4
GCATGAGACCCTCGGCTACGTTCCACCAGCCGAGTACGAGGCCGCCCTGACCGGCGCCTCACACCCTGCGAGCCAGCCAACCCCGGCCCTCGCAACCAAGTAGGAACAAAACCTGGGGTACTTCAAGGATCAACCGAAGTAGGTGTAAAGCATCAGCCGAACCACTGTCAGACATCAGCCGAAGGCAAAATGTCAGCCATCACCCGCCCTAATACAGGATCTTGTGGTGGGGCGGGCGGGACTTGAACCCGCGACCTACGGATTATGAGTCCGCGGCTCTAACCAACTGAGCTACCGCCCCCGGCACATCGTCGCGGCCCCATGGTCCCACACCGCCACTACGTCGATCGCGATCCAGGGTGCACTCGGCGATTGCCTTGCTCACAGCGACAAATTCGCTGGCAGCGAATAACTCGCTCAGAGGTGGGCACCTAGCGCGCCTCCCCCACGAGACCGGCCCAGCGTCACGCCGTGTCCGCGTACACGGTCTGCCCGTCGGCGTCGATCAAATACCGCTCGGTGCCGTCGGCGACCCGCGGCGCATCGGCCCCCAGCGACACCGCGATCTTGTTGCACGCGTTGCGCATCACGTCCAGCGTCAGCTCCCACGCCTGCTTCTCGGAGAAGTTGTTCCGCATCCCCGCGGCGACGTCGGCGCTGATACGCGACGGCGTCCAGATCAGCGCGTCGACGTACCGCAGCGCCGCCTTGTGCGCGTCACTCAAACCGTCGGCGGATTCGTAGCGCTCGATCTGCTCGTACAAATCCTCGGAGCCGCCGGCGTCCAACGCCCCACCCTCCCGCAACGACTTGCACAGCCGGCAGTTGTGCTGTGCGGCTCCGCGCAGCCGGACGATCTCCGTCGTCACCGGATCGAGCTCACGCAGACGCGCCACTGCCGGCACGAAACCGTTGAGCAACGCGTCTATCGGATCGCCGTCGTGATCCCATTCGGCGACGGCGCCGTTGCCCGGCCTGCCGAGTCCCAGCGCCTCGCAACCCGCCCACACCCGCGGTACGAAGTCGGCGATGAACATCGCCGCCACCACTCGAAACGCCTTGTCGCCGAGCGCTTCCACGAAACGCGACCGCTGGTTGGCGCCGATCCCGCTCACGTCGACGGCGAACTGCTCGGCGAACGCCCCCACCACCATTTCGGTCTCCGACGACCTGTCGAGTAGATCGACCTCCACCGGCAACGGCCGCAGCGACAGCGCCCTGCCGCAGGTCAGCCGGATCAGCGTGTCGAGTCGGCCGTCGCCCGACGACATCGCCACCAGGCCCGCGATCCGATCGACCACTCCGTCATCGCCCACCCAAGGATTATTGCGCCTGACTGACCGACGACATGTGGAAGTCGGGAATCCGCAGCGTCGGCATGGCCGCCCGCGTCGCCCAGTCACCCCACTCGCGCGGCAGCGTGGTCTCGCTCACCCCCGCCTCGGTCGCCCGGCGCAGCAGGTCCAGCGGGCTCTCGTTGAAGCGGAAGTTGTTGACCGCGGCCCTCACCTCGCCGTCCTCGACCAGGTACACGCCGTCGCGGGTGAGCCCCGTCAACAACAGCACCGCCGGGTCCACCGTGCGGAGGTACCACAACGTGGTCAGCAGCAGACCTCGCTCGGTGTTCGCGATCATGTCCGCCAAGCCGGCCGCGCCGCCGGTCATCAGCAGGTTGTCGGCCGGCACCGCGACAGGCTCGCCGAACTCGGCCGCCGCCGCCCGCGGATAGGCCAGCGCGTTGATCGTGCCGTCGCGCACCCAGTCCACCCGGCCGATGTCCATCCCGTTGTCGAAGACCGACACCCGCTCCGACGATGTCGACGCCGCCACGAACGGCGCACACGCCAACCCCTCGGCGAACGGGTCGGAGTACAGCGTCAACGGCAGGTCGGTGAGCTTTTCCCCCACGCGCGTCCCCCCGCCCGGCGCCGACAACGCCGTACGGCCCTCCTGCGCGCCGCGGCCGTCCATCGACCAGGTCAGGTAGATCATCAGGTCCGCCACCGTCGACGGCGGCAGCAGCGTCTCGTAACGCCCCGCCGGCAGTTCGACGGTGCGGTGCGCCCAGCCCAGCCGGGTCGACAACTGTTCGAGCATCGAATCCGTTGGCACATCGAGGAAGTCGGCGGTGCTCACACCGGCCCACGCGCTTGCCCCGTCGCGTTTGGCGTTGATCTCCACCGACCCCGTCGGCTCGGTGTAGCGCCGCCGCAACCCGCCCGAGGTGGCCACGAACGTCGTCTCCAGGATGTGGCGGGCATACCCGTACAACTGGTCGGGGCCACCGAACTCCCGCGCCAGTCGGTCGGTCACCGGCCCGAACACCTCCACCCCGGTGCCGGGCAGCGGCGCATCCCAGTCCGCGGGCGGCTCGCCGGCCGCCAGCAGGGGCGCACCGTCGCGCGCCTGGGGCGCCGAGCGCGCCGCCTCCTGCGACGCGGCCACCAGTCCGGCGATCGTCGACGGGTCCACCTCGCTGGACCGAACCGACCCGACGTAGGCGTCCTGGCCCCTGCGCACAATCGAAATGACCGTGGTACGACGACTTGTCGACTCACCGTTGGTCGTCATCGAGTTGCCCGCCCACCGCAGCGACGCATCCGAACGATCCGTCACCAGGACGATCGTCTCGTCGGCCCGGCCCAGTCGGCCCGCCTCGGCCAGCGCGGTATCCACCACTTGCTGTGCACCGATCACGACCTACCGCCCACCCTCGGTTCGCGTGTTGAGCACGCTGACACCGCGAAACAACGCCGACGGGCAGCCGTGGCTGACCGGGGCGACCTGTCCCGGCTGGGCCTTACCGCAGTTGAACGCCCCGCCCAGCCGCCAAGTCGACGGTCCGCCGACGGCCTCCAGCGAGCCCCAGAAGTCCGTCGTCGTCGCCTGGTACGCCACGTCGCGCACCTGGCCGTCGAGTCGGCCGTCGCGGATCCGGAAGAACCGCTGGCCGGTGAACTGAAAGTTGTACCGCTGCATGTCAATCGACCAGCTCTTGTCGCCGACGATGTAGATACCGTCGGCCACCCGCGCGATGAGGTCGTCGGTGCTGACGTCCTCGGCGGCCGGCTCCAGCGACACGTTGGGCATCCGCTGGATCGGCACGTGGTGCGGCGAGTCGGCATAGGAACAGCCGTTGGACCGGCCCACACCCAGCCGCGGCCCGAATACCCGGTCCAGCTGGTAGCCGACGAAGATGCCGTCGCGCACCAGATCCCACTTCTGCGCGCGCACCCCCTCATCGTCGAAACCGACGGTGGCCAGACCGTATTCGACCGTACGGTCGGCCGTCACGTTCATCACCGGCGAGCCGTAGCGCATCGTGCCGAGCTTGTCCGGCGTCGCGAACGACGTGCCCGCGTACGCCGCCTCGTAGCCGATCGCACGGTCGTATTCGGTGGCGTGCCCGATCGATTCGTGGATCGTCAACCAGAGGTTCGACGGGTCGATCACCAGATCGATGGGCCCGGCGACGACGCTCGGCGACCTGACCTTCTCGGCCAGCAGCGACGGCAGCGCGGCCAGTTCGTCGGTCCAGTTCCACACCTCGTCGGAGGCGACGACTTCCCAGCCCCTCGCCGTCGGCGGCGCCAGCGTGCGCATGGTGTCGAACGTGCCGGCCGCGGCGTCGACGGTGACGGCCTCCAGCGACGGCAGGATCCGCACCCGCTGCTGGGTGATCGACGAGCCGAACGTGTCGGCGTAGAAGGTCTGCTCCTTGACGGCGTTCAACGACGCCGCGACGTGGTCGACACCGCCGGCGGCCGACAGCCGCCCGGAGTACTCGCTGAGCACCTCGAGCTTCTCGGGGGTGGCGATGGCGAACGGGTCGATCCGGTAGTCCGACACCCAGCTCACGTCGTCATAGACCGGCTCGGCAGCCAGCTCGATGCGCTCGCCGTTCAGCGGCGCCAGTGTCGCGGCCACCGTGACGGCGCGGCGGGCGGTCGCGGCCGCCACGTCGGCGCTCAGCTCGGCGTGGGACGCGAAACCCCAGGTGCCGTCGACGATCACCCGCACGGCCATGCCGATCTCACGGTCGACGACGGCGGCTTCGAGCTCACCGTCGCGCAGCTGCATGAACTCCGTGGTGATCGCATGGAGGCGCAGATCGGCATAGCCGGCCCCGGCGGCCAGTGCCGCGGACAACGCCGCGTCGGCCAGGGCGTGTCGCGGCAACGCGAGAAACTCGGCGTCCACTCGACGGGTCGCTGTCACGCCACCAAACTTAGCGGCACTCGAGACGTCACCGAGTGACGGCGCTGGTTCCCGCGACCGTCAACTCCAGCGCCAGCGCCGCCCCACACACCACGGACACGATCAGGAACGCCCACCAGTCGACGGCTTTCGGCCGCGACGGCGCCGCAGAGATCTGTCCCGCCCCGCCGCGTGCGGTGATGGCATCACCCATCTCGTCGGCCCGCCGCAGCGCGACCGTGATGGCCGCCGCCAGCAGGTCGATCGCCTCCAGCCACCACCGGCGCCACCGGCCCCGGCGGCGTGTCCGCACTTCCTTCGGCCGCAGGCTGCGCGCGGCGTAGAGCACCCGGAACTCGTCGATCAGCATCGGGAAGGCGCGCAGCGCCAACGCCAGCGCGACGGCCCAGTCGTCGACGGGTACCCGCAGCGGACGCAGCGGGCGCCCCAATGTTGCGACGGCGGGGGCGATTTCGGCGACGTTGGTGGTGAACGACACCATCGCGCCGAGGCCAAGCAACACGATCGACAGCGCGGTGATCCGCAGGAAGTTCAGCAACCCGCCCAGCCCGACCTCGACCGAGCCGAAATCGATCACGGGGTTGCCGCCTGCGAAGGTGGCGGTCAGCCCGCCGAAGAACACCAGGATCCACAGCCATCCCGGAATCGATGGCAGCGCGCCCCGCGGAATGTTCGCCAGCCACGCGGCCACCAGCACCAGCGCCGCGACCGCCCCGATCGGCACCCAGCCGGGATAGAAGGTCAGCAGCACGCCGATCAGCGCGACCAGCGTCAACTTCGTGCCGGCCCACAGATCGTGGATGACGGTGGGCCCGGGCACCGGCCGCAGCAGCACGACCGGTCGGCGCTGGCGCCGGCCGCCCGTCAACGCGGTCATGACCGGCCTCCGGCGGCCGTGGGTGCGGGCACCAGCACGCCGCCCTCCAGATGCAGTGTGCGCGGGCACAACTCCTCGAGACCGGAGAAGTCGTGCGATATCACGACGACGGTCAGCCCGGCGTTGCGGCGCAGATCCTCCAGCAGCCGCAGCAGGCCGCGCGCGCTCGCCGCGTCCAGGCCGGCCAGCGGCTCGTCGAGGATCAGCGCGCGCGGTGAGCGGGCCAGCAGCCCGGCGAGCACCACCCGGCGCATCTGCCCGCCGCTGAGCTGGTCGATGCGCCGTTTGGCCAGCGCCGGATCCAGGCCGACGGTCGACAGCGCATCGGCGACGCGGGCGCGGTCGCGGGCAGAGAACCCCGCGGCCGAGGCGACTTCGAGGTCGACCCTGCTGCGCATCAGCTGCAGTCGGGCGGCCTGGAACGAAATGGCCACGGCGCCAACCTGATCGGTGGCGGGTGCGCCGTCGAGCAGGCATACGCCGGCGGTCGGCTCGGCCAGGCCCGCCATGATCCAGGCCAGCGTCGACTTGCCCGACCCGTTGAGACCGTGGATCAGCACACCGTCGCCCTCGTGCACGGTGAAGTCGATGTCGCGCAGCGCGGTGGTGGCCCACGGGGTTCCGCTGCCGTACTCGTGGCTGACCCCGCGCAGTTCGAGCACCGGGTTCTCCGACCGGTGCCCCGGTGCGACTGTCGCGGTGGGCGCGGCCGCGGTCTCGACCATGTCGGTGTTGTCGTCCCCGCCGCTCGTGCCGGTGAGGTCGACGGTGCGGTCGGCCGCATCGGCCTCGTCGTTGTAGTGCGTGATGTGCACCAGCGACATCTGGTGGTGGCGGGTCAGACCCGACAGCACCGCCATCAGCCCGTCGCGGCCCTCCTGGTCGACCATGCTGGTGACCTCGTCGGCGATCAGCAGCGACGGTTCGCGGGCGAGCGCCGCCGCCACCGCGAGGCGCTGCAGCTCTCCGCCGGACAGCCCGCCGGTGTCGCGTTCGGCCAGCCCGTCGAGCCCCACCTCGCTGAGCAGCCGGTGCACATCGGTGGCCTCGCCCGGGGGCAGTCCCCAGACGACGTCGTCGGCGACGCGGGTGCCCAGCACCTGGCTCTCGGGGTGTTGCATGATCACCGCCGTACCGCCCAGCCGGCCCAGCCCGACGGCGCCGGGCCGCTCGATGGTGCCCGACGTGGGTTCGCGCCCGGCCAGCATCAGCATCAGCGTCGTCTTGCCCGACCCGTTGGCTCCGGTCACCGCCAGGTGCTCGCCGGGTTCGACGGTCATCGACAGCGGCCCGAGCGCGTCGTGGTCGGCCTTCGGGTAGCGGAACCGGACGTCGCGCAGGCGTGCGGGCACCGGGGCGATCTCGCCGGCGTCGGTCGACGACTCCAGCTTGTGCACGTCGGGGATGCCGAGCAGGCGCTCCATCACCCGCGACAGCGCCCACCAGCCCACCAGGCTGACGAACGTGATCGACAGCACGCCGGCGCCGAAGAACAGCAGCGGCCAGTAGTCCAGGGCGGTCGCGAAGTCGCGCTTGAGCTGCTCGGCCAGGCCCTGCATCTGCGGGATGCGGGCCAGGATCGCCGCGGTGCCCTCGACGTTGGCGGTGACCGATTCGAAGATCAGGTTCCGCAGCCGGACCAGGACGGTCAGCGCCGCGACGATGGCGGCGCCGAACACCGCACCGGCGACGATCGCGACGAACAGCACCGTCACGGTGCCCCGGCCCCGCCGCTTGACGATGCCGGTGAGCCCACCGATGTAGGCGCAGTTCACCACGGTCATGAAGCCGCCCATGCCGGCGATCAGGAACGCGATGATGCCGCCTGCGACGGTGGCGGTGAGCAGCACCCGAAGCCGGTAGCGATAGGCCAGCAGGCCCATCGGGACGGTGCCGAGCAAAGACAACGCCGCCGCGAACGGAACGACGACGGCGATGATGGCGGTCGCCGCGCACAGCGCCGCCATGACCGAGGCCTGCGCGAATTCGACGGGACGCAACGGACCGCTCGGTCGAGCCTGGCCCCCGGTCGCGGTCATTGCACGATTCTGCCAGCAGGACGCCGAGAGCCTCCAACACGCTGCGATCCGACGCGCATAAGCGCGCCGTTTGAGACACATAGCAACACTATGTAATCTGGCGGCATGAGCCAGACCCTCGGAGCCGATCTGCTGTCGGTGGTGGCGCGGATCAATCGACTGGCGACCCAGCGGGCGCGTATGCCGCTCGGATTCGCCCAGGCACGCCTGCTGTCCACCATCGAGGACCAGGGCGCCACGCGGATCTCCGATCTGGCCGCGCTCGACCACTGCTCACAGCCGACGATGACGACGCAGGTGCGCCGCCTCGAGGATGCCGGACTGGTGTCGCGCACGGTCGACCCGCAGGACGGACGGGCGGTCCTCATCGAGATCACCCCGAGGGGTGTCGCGACCTTGCGACAGGTCAGGGTCGACCGCGGCGCGGCGATCGACCCCTATCTGGAGCGGCTCTCCGAAGCCGACCGGCAGACACTCGGCGACGCCGTGATCGTGCTGCGCCGGCTCCTGGAGGACGCGGCTGCTGCGAACTCCATCACCAAGTGATCGATAACCGAAAACGGGGAATGTCCGCGCGAATTCAACCGCTTTGTCTCCTCGGACGTGAGACGATTCGCCATGGCCGATAAATGGTTCTCCGACGTTGGTGCGCCGGGACAGTTGACCCTCGTGGATCTGTGCGACCAGATCGAGCAGAAGATTCACCTTCGCACCGACAATCAGAAACCGCCGCAGGAGTTTCCGAGCTGGCAGTCGTGCGTGGAAGATCGGGACATCACCATCGCCAAGTTGAGCGCGGCCGTGGTCAACCTGTGCCAGATGGTGAAGTACCTGGCATCCGAGCGGCAGGGCGACGGCTAGCCCGTCACCACGCCGACCCGCGATGCCATCCACCTACAGACTCCTTCAGGTCGCGCTCGCCGTCTTCGGTGTGGTTGCGCTCTGCGTCTATCCCCTGGCGCTGGTCTGGCCGTCGGGGTGGGCGTGGCATTCCGGCGCGCCGTACGAGTCGCAGTACTTCATGATGATCGTGGGTCTGTACGCGACATTGGGCGTCTTCCTGATCAACGCGGCGCGGAACCCCGCGGCCCATCTCAGTCTGATCTGGTTCGCGGTGTGGTCCAGTGTCGTACACGGCGCGATCATGACGGTGCAGTCCTTCGGCGACGGCCACATCGGGCACCTGTGGGGCGATGTCGCGGCGCTGCTCTTGATGGCCGTCGTCCTGTCCGTTCTCGTGCTCTCGTCCGGGGTCAGGCAGTCCGCGTCCGCGCCGGGGCCCGCACGCTGAGCGCGTCGGGCATCGCCTCGTGCAGATCAGCCAGCCGTGGAATCGAGGGTGAGCTGATCTTTGTGGAAGTCAAAGTGCTGCCCGGGGAAGCGGTAGACGTCGGCCAAAGTCATGTAGTCCGCGAAAAACGGATCCCATCGCGTCGGGAAGCACATGCCGCGCCGGAGGCTCGCATCGCTTTCCCGCGCCAGTTTGCGCTGTAACGACGCGGTCATGCGGTCCAGTTTCGCGCCCATCCGCCTGCGGTTGAAGACCAGCGCTGCAGCGCATGAGCCGTAGTAATTGATGACATCGAACGGCTTCGTCGCAGCGTTCAGGGCACGGGCGAACACGCGACTGGCGTTGACCGGCAGTCGACCGAAGATCTTCACCAGGATCAGCAGCCGTCGCACGACCATGTAGCCGAAAACCATGTGAAACAACAATTGTTCGTTCGTCCAACGGGTGCCGCGGGTCGGCTCGGCCCAGGCGTCTCGGCCGTCGGCCCCGGCGAGCAGACGGTGGAACTCGACCCGCGCCCGCGCCAAGTCGGCGGCGATCGGTCCGCGATCGATGGTCGTGTCACCCTCGCGGGTCACATGTCGAGGTTACGCCGGACGGTCACCGTCGTCAGCGGCGACAGCTAGAAGGCGAACGCCACGATCTGGGTGAGTTGCCGCGGCGCGAAGTTGTCGTCGCTGACGAGGATCAGCGCGCGGCGCCCGTCGGGCAGCGCCGGGCCGAGCGTGATGCCCTCGATGTTGTCGATCGGGTCGACGGCATCCGGCAATCCCAACAGCAGGGTCTTGGTCATGGTTCGCGGCGGTGGGCCCTGCAGCGACGGGCGACCGAGTACGTCCTCGGCGTCGCCGACGCTGACCCGGTAGACGCCGGCCTGCACGCGGTCGCCGTAACCGCGCTCGACGGCCAGGAAGTTCTGCTCGTCGAGCGCGACGAGGTCGGTCAGCCCGTTGTCGCCCCGCGGCCCGGATCGGACCTTCTCGAGCGGGTAGGCGTACTGCGCAGTGGCGGTTCGTGTTTCGACGTCGAAGCGGGTGATCCTGGTGAGCGTCCCGGCTTCCGCGGTCGGCAGCGCACCGTCCTGGTGACCGGGGCCTTCCATCGCCGCCCAGAGGTGTCGGCCGTCCGGCGTCAGCGTCAGGCCCTCCAACGCGCGGTTCTGCCGCGGCCCGGTCGGCCCGTCGGTCATGCGCAGCATGTCCGGCAGCACGAACTCCCCGACGTATGAGCCGTCGAGGGTGGCGATGCGCACCGACGGATCGCGCACGAGGGCCCCGTCGCGCTCACCCTCGCTCGACCAGTACAGCAACCGCCGGGCACCGTCGACGGCGATGCCCTCCGGGTCGGGCGGCACGACCGGCGGCCGGGCGGAAGCGTCCAGCGGCGGAAACGGCTGGCCGCCGCGGTCCAGCAGGGGGTATGTGGCGACGACGTCCACACCGTCGATCCGGTTGTCGGACAGCCTGATCCGCGCGGTGTAAAAGCGCGCCGAGCTGTGCGCCGAGCGGTCGTCGCTGATGACGTAGTATAGGTCGCTGTCGACGTCGTAGCTGATGCCCGACAGCCCCCCGATGACGGTTCCGTCGAACGGCGCACCGTGCGCGATCCGCATCTGGCCGAGGTACTGCGGCGCGTCCTGCTGCGCCGTGCTCGGCGCGGTCGCGCAGCCGGCTACCACCAGGCCGCACACCAGCAGGCTGGGGCAACGCAGCACTACAGCACTGTACCGACCATGCTGCCGACCAGATAGGTAGCGGCGATGGCGACGGCCCCGAGCGCCAACTGACGCAACGAGGCGAACCATGCCGGCCTGCTGGTGAACCGGGCCGCCAGACCGCCGGCGATGAGCAGGCCGACGCCGCCGCAAGCCAGCCCCACCCACAACGACTCGAAGCCCAGCAGATACGGGATCAACGGGATGATCGCGCCGATCGCGAACATGATGAACGACGACCAGGAAGCGACCCACGGCGACGGCTTCTCGCGCGGGTCGACCCCCAACTCCTGGGTGACGTGCACGTTGAGGGCACGGTCCTCGTCGCGGTGAATCTCTTCGGAAGCTCGCTCGGCGGTCTCCGCGGTCATGCCCATCTCGACGAACATCCACACCAGTTCGGTCTGCTCGGCCTCGAGATGGGTGCGCAGCGCCCGGCGTTCCAGCCGGACCTCGGAGTCGATCTGCTCGTTGGCCGTGGTGACCGAGGTGTACTCGCCGAGCGCCATCGAGAACGCCCCGGCGAGCAGCCCGGCCACGCCGCCTAGCACGACGGTCGGGGCGTCGGCGGCGGCGGCGACGCCGGCGATCAGTGCGGTGTTGCTGACGAGCCCGTCCATCGCCCCGAACGTCGCGGCCCGCAGCCAGCCACCGGACACATCCGAGTGTCGGTGACCAGGGATGTGCGGCATTCCGGTGGGCGATACCGGCGCCTTCTCCGACTCGCTCATACCGCGATTCAACGCCATGGACCCGGTCCGGGCTAGCCAGGCTCGCCTTGGTTTGTGACATCACAGTTTGCAAAGCGTTTCCGGCGGCTACCGTCGAGTCATGACCACCACTGCGGATCATCTGCGCAACGCGCTCGACGGCCGTTGGCGCGATGTGAAGAACAAGATGCGCGACGAACTCTCCGGCGAGGTCTTCCGCCCGCACTACACACCCAACACCGTCATCGCCCGCACCAAGGTGGCGGAGCAGATGAAGATCATGGCGGCCCACGGGTCGGCCGAGGACGGGTTCAAGAAGGAACACGGCGGCAACGGCGACGTCGGTGCAGCGGTCACCCAGATCGAGATGCTGGCGATGTCTGATCTGTCCCTGATGGTCAAGGCGGGGGTGCAGTGGGGGCTTTTCGGCGGCGCGGTCGAGAACCTGGGCACCGAGCGTCACCACGAGGCCTACGTCAAGAAGATCATCGACCTGGATCTGCTCGGCTGCTTCGCGATGACCGAGACCGGTCACGGCAGCGACGTGCAGTCGCTGGAGACCACCGCGACCTACGACCCGGCCACCCAAGAGTTCGTCATCGACTCGCCGACGCGCACCTCACGCAAGGACTACATCGGCGGCGCAGCCGAAACCGCGCGGGTGGCAGCGGTTTTCGCGCAACTCATCACGCCGGACGGCGTCGGCCACGGGGTGCACTGCTTCATCGTGCCGATCCGCGACGACGAGGGCACCGACCTGCCCGGCGTGACCACCTCGGATTGCCACTACAAGGGCGGCCTGCCGGGCGTCGACAACGGCCGCATCCAGTTCGACAACGTCCGCATTCCCCGCGAGAACCTTCTCAACAAGTACGCCGACGTCGCCGAGGACGGCACGTACTCCTCGCCGATCGAGAACCCGAACCGGCGCTTTTTCACCATGCTGGGCACGCTGATCCGCGGGCGGGTCACCGTCGGCGGCAGCGCCGGCGCCGCGGCGCGGGTGGCGCTCGACATCGCGACGCGGTATGCCTTGCAGCGCAGGCAGTTCTCCGCGCCCGACGACGAGGGCGAAGTGCTGCTGATGGACTATCTGGTGCACCAGCGTCGGCTGTTCCCGCTGATCGCCCGGTCCTATGCGCTGCAGTTCGCACAGAACGAGTTGGTGGCCAGGTGCCACGACCTGCAGACCGCCGACGATCCCGACCCCGAGGAACAACGCGAGCTGGAGTCACGGGCCGCCGGACTGAAGGCCGCCAACACCTGGCACGCCACCCGCGCCATCCAGGAAGCTCGCGAAGCCTGCGGCGGCGCAGGATATCTCGCCGAGAACCGGCTGATCGCCCTGAAGGCCGACACCGACGTGTTCACCACGTTCGAGGGTGACAACCACGTGCTGACCCAGCTGGTCGCCAAAGAGCTGCTCACCGCGTACGCCGACGACATCAAGGGGATGAGTCCCGTCGAGTGGGTGCGGTTCGCAGCCAACTTCGCCGGCGAGCGGGTGCTCAAACGCACTGCGGCCGAGACGATCATGCAGACCATCCTCGACACCCGGCAGGACAACGAGGAGGAGGGCAGCCTTTTCAACCGCGGCACCCAGGTCAAGATGTTCGAGGACCGCGAGGAGTACATGACCTCGACGGTGGCGCGCCGGCTGCAGGGCAAGTCGAAGGAGATGAGCGCGTTCGACGCGTTCAACGCCGTGCAGGACCACGTGCTGCACACCGCTCGTGTGCACATCGACCGGATCGTGCTCGAAGCGTTCATCGCCGGCATCGACGCCTGCGAGGACGAGGAGGCCCGCAACATCCTCAACATGGTCTGCGACATCTATGCGTTGTCGGTGATCGAGGAAGACCGGGCGTGGTTCATGGAACACCGCTTCCTGTCCACTGAGCGCGCCAAGGCCGTCACCCGCGGCGTCAACGAACGGTGCCGCGACCTGCGCCCGTACGCCGAACTGCTGGTCGACGGGTTCGGAATCCCCGAGCAGTTGCGTTACGCGGAGATGCTGCACCCGGAGAAGATCCCCGACGCCGACGAGCACCAGGAGAAGGACGCGACAAGCGCGGGCACCATCGCGCCCTGACGCCCGCTACGTGTTCGGAATCGGATCCAGCGCCTCGAGTTTGCCGTCGCGAATCGTGAACCGCGCGGAGCCGATTCCGGTGGGACAGCACGCCGGCTCCTGCGTCTGTCGCCACTGGTACTGCACGACGGCCATGTCGTTGCCCTGCGGTGTCACCGTGATGTAGGGCCGCGGGTCGGGCGTGGGCGTGCCGAGCGGAGCGTTGCGGTCGAAGAACAGCACCTGCTGCGGGCTGTCGGAGGCGTCGCCGGCGGTGACGACCACCCAGTGCAGCCGGCAGTCCGCGGCGTGTCCGCGGGACGCCTCGCGCCACGGGCCGCCGGGAAGCCGCCGGATCTCGTTGTCGAGCGCCGCGGCGGTCGGCCCGTCGGCCGTCGTGCAGGCGACCGAGGTGGTGGGTGACGCCGACGGCGGGCTCCACCCGCAGCCTGCCGAGACCGAACCGAGCAAAAGCACGACGGCGAGCGCGCCGAGAAGTCGCATGGATCCGAGCTTACGGAGGCGCGGTGCGGCCCGTCATCGACAGATGACGGGCCGCGTCTGGAGCCGGGTCTAACCGGTGGCGTGTTGCTTCTTGCCGTAGACGCGTTCGGTCAGCGAGGTGTCCCCGTGAATCTCGATTCGCACGGTCTTGCCGTCGCGGATCGTGAAGACGTCGGCATCGCGTCCGGTCTCTCCGCCCGCCGTCACCTGTGTCAAGGCGACGACGGTGTCGCCCTCGGCCACGAGGCGGTCGAGTTTGACCGTCAGCTGCTTTTCGGCCATCCGCCCGAAGTGCTCCATGACTTCGGTCTTGCCGTGGAACGTGCCGCTGATCGCGCTGTCGCCCGGCTGAATCCATTCGACGTCGTCGTCGAACAGCTCCATCACCGCCTGGATGTCGCCTGCGGCGAACGCCTCGTATCCCCGTTGAACGAGTTGCTTGTTATCCTGCTCGGACATTTTCGATCCCTTCGTGCGCATCCGATAGTTCGGCCGCGACGGGCGTGGCCGGTCTGGGGAGTCGCACGGTGCAGCTCCCGGATCAGTCAGACCGTTCGCCGCCGCATCGATTGTCTCCCTGTCCGATGGCGATGATGCGGTTTTCACACAATCCGCGAATCCGTTGTTGCGCAATCACATACGCTGAAGTCTGGTTGCGTTCGATGCACGGATGACGCAGACCCTTCTCGTCCACCCGCCGGCGAATTTGCTGATTGGCGAGTGCGCCGCCCCCTCCGGACATGGTTTCTTGGGATCGGTAGCACACCGGGCCGGATGTACTGACTCGCAGTGGCGGGCCAACGGGCCGCCGGAGGGAAGGACACCGACGATGAACCGAGTCGCACGGTTTGCCACAGCGCTGGCCGCGGCCGCAGGTGTGGGATTGGCCGGGCCGGCGACGGGCACGGCCCACGCCCAGGGACCCAGCTACCAGGGGGGCAACTGCCCGGGCGGCATGACCTGCACTCACTGGTTTCCCGGTGACCCTGCTCCCCCTGGTGCCCAGGTACTGAGGTGGGACTGGAACGTCCCGCACGACTGGTACTGGAACTCCGACGGCATCGTCGACGTCACCACCAACACGATGTACCCGTGGAACGGCACGGGTCCGCGACCGGCCGCACCGCCGCCGCCGGTGCTGGGTTCGCCGCCCCCGCCGCTGCAGAAGCCGCCGGGAACGCCGTTCTGCAGCCCGCGCGGTGCGCTGATCATCATCCCGCCGATCTGCGACGAGATCGGCGTCGACTGGCCGCCCGG
The DNA here is from genome assembly GCF_039871645.1 of Mycobacterium sp. B14F4. Classification (NCBI taxonomy): domain Bacteria; kingdom Bacillati; phylum Actinomycetota; class Actinomycetes; order Mycobacteriales; family Mycobacteriaceae; genus Mycobacterium; species Mycobacterium sp. B14F4. Next base: position 14,682 of record NZ_JBDPMF010000010.1, read on the forward strand.
ATCGGTGAAACGGTAGAAGACGCGCGTCGGCCCGCCGTCTGTGAGGGGTGATGGCGGGCCGGCCGCGACACCTCTGCGGTCAGGCGCGAACCCACAGGCAGTAGCCCGCCAGTTCGATCGTGAACGTTCTCGGCGGCAGTTCGACGGCGAGCGGCTGTCCGGGCTGCCCCTCGTCGGTGTGCGCGGCGCTGAGCTCGCCGGGGCTGACCACGACTTGGTGCTGCGCGCGGCAGACGCTGCTCGAATCCTGCGGTGTGCCAACCCAATTGCCCGCCGCAAGGTTGGGGTTCCGCTGTCCCTGACCGTGCAGCTTCAGCGGCGGCCCGGTACTCAGCCACCGGTCGGCCGGTGGCTGCGGAGTGGTCTGGGGCTGCCAAGCAAAGTTCTGGCACACCGAAGGCATGGTGGCGCCGGGTAGCCAGGTCATGACCCCCGCCCGCTCGGCGGTGCACGCGTCACTGGCCTGCGCCGGTCCGGGATCCGCCGGCCCCGCGGGCTCTGCCGGTTCGGCACACGCGACGGGTGCGCTGCACAGTGCGATCAGGGTCGCGACCAGCGCCGGCCTCAACACCGGATCAGACCTTCGTCAGGTCCGTGCGCATCAGCATGACGTTGTAGTTGCCCCAATGCGACAGGTTCCAGTACAGGTCGTTGCCGGTGCCCAGCGTCGACGGCGACCACGGGTGCATCATCGGCGCGTAGATGCCCCCGGCCTGCTGGGGCATCAGCACCTTGGCGCTCGACCAGGTGCCCTGCGGGGTGTCGGAGGTGCGCATCACGATGTTGTTGAACTGGTCGCCGTAGAGCACGACGTACTTCTTCAGCGACTTGTTGTACTGCACCGACATCTCGCTGACCTGGTTGCCCGGGTTCGCCACGCCGCACGCGCCCTTGTCCACCCCGAACACCGCGGTCGCCGCACCGGGGTTGTTCTTGTACCAACCGGCCTTGGTGGCCCCCCAACCGAACCAGCCGCCGGCACTGCCCTTGTTGTAGTACTCGTACTGGGACAGGTTCAAGATGTCCTTCTCGGGCACGCGGGACAGATACGCGGCGCCCTGCCGGCCGTTCGGCGTGCCGTACATGTAGACATAGCCGTCGCCGGGCCGCACGAACGCCGACTGCTGGAAGTTGTTGTGGCCCGACCAGGAGTTGTTGTACCGGACGGTTTGCGGTGCGACGTGGAAGGTTTCGCCGTTGTCGTCGGACCAGGCGATCGCCGAGTAATTCGTCGTCCACGTTCCCGGTGCGCCCCACTGACTCACCGACATGAAGCTCACGTACTGGATCGCACCGTATTCCGAACTCGGGTCGGGAACGGAGATGCCGGCCGTCGGGATGAGCGTGACTCCCGCGGGCAGGCCCTCGGGGAAGATGACCTGCCGGGCCCGGTACTGCGTCGGCCCCAGCGGGGCACCGCCGAACATGTTGCCGTTGAACCACTGCCCGTCGGGGATCTCCATTCCGTCGATCAGGATGGTGTCGGAGCTACGGAAGATGGTGTTGGACCGCCAGTCGCCCTGCATGAACGGGCCACCGAAGGTGTCGCCGACCGCGATGAGCACCTGGTGTTCGTCGATCTCCGTCGTCGGATCGTCGGGAATGCCGTTGTCCCACATGATTCCGAGGTCGGTGCCGTACACGCTGTACCGCGAGAGCGTGTTGGCGATCAGCGGGTTGGCGACCGCCGGGTTCTCCGCGCTCGGGTAGAGGTACGGTCCGGTCACCCAGCTCACGAACTGCGTCGACGGGCTGACCTGAGCCGGGAAGGGCGGAGCCGGCGTGGGGATGGCGGGCGCTGCGAGCGCGAGACGGGCCATCGGCGCCATCAACGCTGTCGGCGCCGTGAGCGCCGTCGGCGTCGTCGCCCCACCGGCCAACGCGGTGAAGAACCTGTCGAACTCGCGGCGGGCGAACGCCAGCAGCCCCCAGATCAACGGCGGTTGCGCGGGGCTGGTCGGCGCAGTGCCGGCGAGCGGGTTCAGCACCCAATTCAGTGCGCTGGAAACGATATTCGCGACGGCGGTGAACACGTCGCCAGGCGCGGCGGGCACCTGAGCGGTCGCCGACTCGGCCCTCATGGGCGCATAGCTCTGAGCCCCGGCCGCCGCCAGGGTGCGTGCGTCGGCGAACACCGCCACCTGGGCCGGCTCCTGGACGGTCGCGGCGGGATCCGACAGCGACTCCACCGTGCGGGCGGACAAGGTGGTGGTCGGCTGCGCCTGCCCCGACGTCGGCTGCTGCTGGGGCTGGGAGGCCTCGTTCGACGGTGCGCCGGCAGCGGCCGAACCACCGGCGGAATCCCCGGAGTCCGCCGGTTCCTGCTCGACGTCGGGATCGGCCGTGGCCGTCGGCGCCGGCTCGGCGGTTTCGGAAGGTGGCGGCTCGTCCGGCGTCGGCGCGCTCTCCGATGTCTCGCCGGTGGTTGCACTGCTCGACGTCCCGGTGTTGGTCTGCGCGCTGACGGTCACGCCACCGATGACGCTGGTACTGGTCGTCGTGGAGGTGTTCTCGGGATCGTCGCCCTCGGCACTCGGCGAAGGCTCGGTCTCCGTCGAGGACTCGGTCGCGGTGGTGGATGTGCCGGTGGTCGTCGTTGCCGAGGCAGTGGAGTCACCGGTCGACGATTGCTCGCTGTTGGAGGGGGTGGAGGCGTTCGAGTCGGTGGTCTCGGCTGACGCGACCCCCTGCCCTGTGGCGATCGCCGTTCCCACGCCCAAGGCGACGGCCAACCCGCCGACGCGCCCGATGTACCGTGCTGCTCCCATGTATCCCTCCAAAAGGCAATCCCCCTCCCCGTCAATTCTGCTAATTAAATAGCACCAGGGGACGCTTCACAGCAAAAGGGGCAAAGGTCACACAAACAACAGTGGTCGCTGTAGTCGTGATCTTGATGGGGTTTTGTCGCGTGGCTCCTTGGACCAGCAACGACGCTACGGTGCCAGACCGGCCTTGCGCAGCGCCTCGTCGTACAGGCCGATCGCCTCGCTCAGGCCATCGTTGACCCAGGCGTCGACCATCCCGACATGGTCGGCGACCAGTTGGATCTGGGCGATCCACTGCTGGAATTCGGCATCGCGGCGCAGGCTGTCGATCTGCTCCTGGGATCCCTGGATGAGGATGAAGCCGCCGAGTTCGGTGCTTTGCGGGCGCAGAATCGCCGTGTCGAAGCGCTCGATCGCGTTCGCCTGCTGCAGCCGCTGAAGGTATCCGGTCGTCGTCTCCCGCAGGAGCGCCAGCGCCTCTACTTCACGTCCTCGCGCGGGGATCCCCCACGCGATCCAGAATCCCGTGTCGGCCATGGGTCCATCATCCCGTGCGCCGCGGACATCCGGCGACGAATGGCCCTTTGCCGTGGTCGACGTGACTTTCGGCCCACTCGAGCGGCCGCCGGGCCGGGCTAGCGTCGGCTCGGCGGCGGACAGAATGGTCTGCGCGCCACCTCTATGACAGGACAGCGTGACGGATGGCGAAGGACCACCAGTTCGTCGACTTGCCTCCCGTGCCGGACCGCACCGAGGATCCCACCGTCATGTACGGCCGGCTGGTCGTCGCCGGCGTCGTCGCGATAGTGGTGACGCTGGGAGCGTTCGCCGCCGCCATCGGATTCGCCTTCGCGGGATCGCAACGCCCCGACATCGGCGCACCGGTCAGGATCGGGCAGTACACCACCTTTGTCTCGCTTGAGGTTCCGACGGCAGAGCTCGTACTGGTCGGGCTGTTGGGCATCGTCTTGATCGCGGCGACGGCGATCGCCTTCGAGACGATCGCCGCCGTATTGTCCATCAGCCCGCGGCACCGCTTGTTGAGCTCGTACCGGGGCGGACCCAACCTGGCGCCCAGCGACGACACGGTCCGCGTCACGGTGCTGGTGCCCGCGCACAACGAGGAAGTCTCGCTGCCCGTCACGCTGAACGCGCTGCGGGCTCAGACCCGTGCGCCGGACCGCGTCATCGTCGTCGCGGACAACTGCACGGACCGCACGGTGCAGATCGCCCGCGAAGCGGGAGCGGACGTCGTCGAGACCGTCGGCAACACCGGCAAGAAAGGCGGCGCGCTCAATCAGGCGCTGACTGCGATCCTGCGCGAGACCGATGCGCGCGACGCGATTCTCGTCATGGACGCCGACACCCTGCCCTCCCCGCGATTCGTTCAGGTCGCGGCCGCACGTCTGGAGGCGGACCCGGAGTTGACCGCGGTGGGCGGGGTCTTCTACGGCGAGGACGGGCACGGGCTCGTCGGGCAGTTCCAGCGCAACGAGTACGCGCGCTACTCGATGCAGATCCGGATGCGCCACGGGCGGGTCTTCGTTCTGACCGGCACGGCCACGATGTTCCGCGCCCAGGCGCTGCTGGATGTCGCCGCCGCCCGCGGGATCTTCATCCCCGGCGAGACCGGCATGGTCTACGACACGGCGGCTCTGACCGAGGACAACGAACTCACCCTCGCACTCAAGTCGCTCGGCGGGACCATGACCTCGCCAAGGGAGTGCACCGTGACCACCGAGCTCATGCCGACCTGGAAGCACCTGTGGATCCAGCGCGAGCGCTGGCAGCGCGGCGCCCTGGAGAACCTCAGCGCCTACGGCATCACCCCCGCGACCGTGCGCTACTGGGGCCAGCAAGTGGGCATCGCCTACGGAGTGATCGCCCTCAACCTCGCGCTGGCGTTGATGGCGATCACGTTCCTGGCTGTCGACAGGTGGATCTGGTTCCCCTTCTGGCTCGCCGTCGGATCGATATTCGTCATCGAGCGGGTGGCCACCGTGTGGAGCGGCGGCTGGAAGGCACGTCTCCTCGCCCTGCTGCTGTTCCCCGAACTCGCCTACGACCTCTTTCTGCAGGCCGTGTTCTGCAAGTGCCTGTTCGACATCACCCTGGCCCGCCGGGCGAGGTGGGGGCACGTTCGGCACCGGACCAGGCTGGTCGCAACATGACCGGGCCGGCGACGGGCATTGTGCTTCCAGCCGACGTGCTCACCTCGAACTGGTTCATCCTCCTGCTGACCGTGGTGGCGTTGAACACGATCATCTACGTCGGCCTCACCCTCGCCAAGCTTCTGCCCATGCCCCGCCAAGTCCATCCCAGCCGGGTACGCCGATACTTGCGCGCGCTCGGCATGGACCCCGAGAAGGACACCGCCGTGAATCACATCCCCACGCCCGAACCGCTGGACACGACGGACCCGTTCGACGACATGCGCGGCGCCACCGTCCGTCGCGACGTGCCGCTGGCCTTCGGTATCAGCGGGGTGCTCGTCATCCTGGTGGCCTCGGCCGGCTTCATCACCTTCGGCCTCATGGGCATCACGTTGCACATCGTCGAGTTGTCCACCGGTGTGCTCTTCATCGTCCTGGCTCAACTGTTCTCGCTGCGGCCGTTCCGCGCCGGGCCGATGATGTGGGCCTGGGCCATGGCGTGCGTGGCGCTCGTCGTCCTCTCGATCGTCCGGTCCTATTACTACGAAACTCCCCTGCCCTTGGTCTACGCCTACATCGTGATGACCGCGTTCGCCCCGATCGCCTTGTACTGGCGCCCGATTCTCACCGCCGGGGCACTCATGTTGGCCGCGCTCGGTGTGGCGACGCAACTGACGGAGGGACGCGACGGCGTCCGCATCCTGATCGCCGGCGTGGGTGCATTACTGGTCGGCGCGATGTTGCTACGTCTGCGCCTCAAGGCCATCGAGGAGTGGTCCAACGACAAGGCCAGGTCTCAGGCACTCGTGACCACCGACGTGCTGACGGGAACGCTGACGCCGCGCGGGCTGCTCACGATCATGCCGGCGATAGCCGGTATCGCCGAACGAACCGGCGAGCAGGTGTGCCTGATGTACTTCAGCGTGCAGGACATCGCGGCAGCCAACGCACAGTACGGCGCCCACTACGGCGACGACGTCCTGCGCGCGGTGGCGACGACGATCCAGGGGGCGGTGCGCCGAGGTGACCTCGTCGCCCGGTGGCGGGGCGCCGAGTTCCTCGTCGCGGGCATCGGAAGCCGGCCGAGCGCCGACGAACTCGCCCGGCGAGTTCGGGAAGCGCTGCAACGCAGCACGATCAACCTCGGCAAGTGGCCCACCACCTTCAGCGTCGGGACGGCGGCCGGCGACCCCCGTGAGACGACGTTCGACAATCTGCTGTCTGAGGCGATCGCAGACTGCGCGACGATGAAAGCCGAGCCGCGGGCGGCATCGTGAGTGCGGGCCCAGGGATGACTCTCAAGCGCATCGGCCCGCCATCACGGGATGACGGGCCGACGGCGGCTCGAATCACTCAGTGCGTGACCGCCGGCTGACCGCACGCAGCGAGTCGGCCAGCGTCAAGAGCGACAAGCCCAGCAGCGCAACGTCTTTGAGTAGGAACTGACCCGTGACCGACAGTGCAGGGAATCCGCCGCCTGCCGGCTCCCCGACACCGGGGGTGGTGACGAGGAAGCTGATGGTGGCCAGGAACAGCCCGATGGCCATCAGGCTGCCGATGACGGAGACGTGCGGGTAGCGGGGTTTGATCGCCATCAGCACCGCCACCGTCACCTCGACGACGCCCAGGAGCGTGGACAGCGTGGTGACCGAGAACACGTCGTAGAGCCAGCTCATCGCGGGACTGTTGGCGACGAAGGGCGCGATCCCGTGTGCCTCGTAGTCGGTGAACTTCAGCGCACCGATCCAGCCGATGACGGCGACGAGTCCGTAGCGTCCGGCGAACGGCGCGACCCGGTCGATCACCGAGGCGGTCCGGTCGACGGCTGCGGTGGGAATGGTGAAGGTCGTGGTCATGTCGATTCCTTCGGTTTTGAAGTGGTGCGGCGGTTCGCCGCTGCCCACCCCAACAGGCTGTACGTCGACCCCATGCCCGTTCTCCCACACCGAAAGCCGATGGCGGCTATAAGCTGAGCCGATGGTCGGCTGACCAGGGCCGATTCCGAGGTCGGACAATCATGGAACTGCGCGAGCTCAGGGGTTTCGTCGCTGTCGTCGAGGAGGGCGGGATGTCCGCCGCGGCGCGGCGCCTGCACATCAGCCAGTCGGCACTGTCGCAGACGATCAGCAACCTCGAGCATGAGCTGGGCACTCAGTTGTTGGTGCGAAGCAGTGCCGGTGTGCGTCCGACGGAGGCCGGCTCGGTGTTGGTGAGCGAGGCGCGCGCCGTGCTGGCCCGCTACGCCGAGGCCATGCGGACGATGGCCGGATACACCGCAGGCGCAGGCGGCGTACTGCGGTTGGGCATCCCGTCGGAATTGCCGCCGACGATGCTGCCCGGCACCCTGGCCCGGTTCGCCGCCGGCTGCCCTGATACCCGCGTCGTCACCACGTACCTCTCGACGGCCGCACAGTTCACGGCGCTACGCGCCGATCAACTCGACCTCGGTCTCGTGCGGGAACGACCGCCGGGTTCGGAGTTCGACACGATGCTCGCTGCCCGCGAGCGCCTCGGGGTCCTCATCTCCTCGGAGACCGCTACCGAATACGCGGGCGCCGACGGTATCTCGCTGGAAGCTCTCGACGGTATGGAGTGGGTCGGCTTCGCCCGTACCCAGGCGCCGGCATGGTTCGATGAGCTGACCGCGATCTTCCACGCCCACGGCATCGACGTCGGCCGGCCGGCGCCCGACGACCATGACCTGATCCCCGCCGTGAAACTCATGGGTGTCGGTTCCGGCGGCAGCCGGGCATTCGCGCTCGCGCCCGCGAATTGGCCGCATCCGATCCCGACCGGAATCTGTTGGATGCCTCTGGTGGGCCACCCGCTGGTGCGGCGGACATGGTTGGCGTGGCCCGCCGCCTCACGTCGCCGCGATCTCGGGCACTTCGTCGCCGCGTTGGAGGTGGTCGACGTCTGAGTGATTGGTGGCTCCCCCGGCTGGACTCGAACCAGCAACCCTTCGGTTAACAGCCGAATGCTCTGCCAATTGAGCTACAGGGGACTGCTCTCCCGCGGTCGGACTATTGTGCGGGCCGAGGGATGACTCTAGCGCAAGTATCGCTGGGCCCGCCAATACGCCGCCACCCCGCACATACTCGTCCGCGTGAGGCAGGATGGGACCCAACGAAGCACTGTCCGGGAGGAGTCCTGTGTTCGGGTATCTCGTCGTATTGGGTGTCGGTTACGTGTTGGGAACCAAGGCGGGCCGGCGTCGATATGAGCAGATCGCCGGGACCTACAAAGCGGTCACCGAGAGCCCAGCCGCCAAGGCCGTGATCGACGCGGGCCGCCGCAAGATCGCCGACCGGGTTTCCCCGGATCCGCCGATGGTGACCCTGACAGCGCTCGACCCCGGTACCGCGGTGATCGGTCCCGAGGTCGTGCAGGAGCAAAGGGCGCGCTAGGCGGTCTAGAAGCCGGTTCCGCCGCCGTAGATGCGGCCCGGGAACAGCGGTCCCGTGCTGAAGGCGGGGCCGCCCTGGTCGAGGCCGATCTGCGGCGTGCCGACGTTGACGCCGTTGCCGTTGGAGTAGCCCAGGCACTTGCCGTCTTCCTTGTTGCCGAACCACGCCAGACACTGGGCCACAGGCTGGTCGGCGGCGTCGCTGGTGCTCAGTACGGACGCCGCGAAGGGCGCAGCGACCGCAGCCACCGCGAAGGCGCCGGCGGCGACGAGCCGTCGCGCCCGGTTGTTGGTCGATGTCACGCGCATGCCTTCCTCACCGTTCCCCGACGGTTTAATAGCGCGCCCACCATATCGCGTTACACCGCCTCACGCAGAGATGTCGTCACCGCTGGCCTGTTCCAGCAGGCTGCGGCGATATGCCTCCATCGCGACGAGGTCACCGAACAGCGCGTGGTACTCGTCGCCCTGGTCCACCGGCGACATCCGCTGCAGTTTCGACTTCACTTCGGCGATCTGCCGGCCCACCCACACCTCCTGCAGGCGGGCCAGCACCCCGCCGATGTAGCGGGGCAGCTTGTCATCGTCGTCGACGTTGATGGCCTCCACCCCGAGTTCGTTGACCAGGGTGGCCGCCGCCGGCGACCCCGTCTTGTCGCGGACCGCCTCGATCCACTGCGCGCCCGACTGACCCGCCGATGCGCCGCCCGCCCCGTCGACCGCAGCCCGCACCGCCGCGTACCCGGGATGGGTGAAGCTCTCCACGGTCAGCGAGTCGAACACCGGCCCGGCCAGCGCCGGGTACTGCAGCGCGGACTTGAGCGCTTCGCGTTGCGGCCACAGCGTCGGGTCGGCCGGATCGGGACGTGCCCCGTGTTCGGGCGGGCGCGGTCTCCTCGGTTGCGCTGGCTCGGAAGCGGAGCGCCGTCGCCCGCCGCGATCGGGCAGCCCCCGCTTCTGCGCCTCCTCGCGCACGCGGGACAGCACCTGGGCGTCGTCGGCCCAGCCGACCCAGCCCGCGAGCCGGCGGGCGTACTCATCGCGCAGCATGGGCTCCTTGATGCGTGCGACCATCGGCACGCAGCGCCTCAGCGCCGACACCCGGCCCTCGGCACTGTCGAGGTCGTGTTCGGTCAGCGCGGTGCGAATCGCGAACTCGAACAACGGCGTTCGACGTGCGACGAGGTCGCGCAGCGCACCGTCACCGTGCGCGAGCCGCAGGTCGCAGGGGTCCATGCCGTCGTCGGCGACCGCGACGAACGACTGCCCGGCCAGGTTCTGCTCCCCCTCGAAGGCCTTGATCGCCGCCGCGCGGCCGGCCGCGTCACCGTCGAACACGTAGATCAACTCGCCACGAAAAAAGTTGTCGTCCATCATGAGTCGGCGCAGCATCGCCAGATGCTCGTCGCCGAACGCGGTGCCGCAGGATGCGACGGCGGTGGTCACGCCGGCCAGGTGCATCGCCATCACGTCGGTGTATCCCTCGACCACGACGGCCTGATGCCCCTTGGCGATGTCGCGCTTGGCCAGGTCGAGGCCGAACAGCACCGACGACTTCTTGTAGAGCACGGTCTCGGGAGTGTTGACGTACTTGGCTTCCATCGGGTCGTCGTCGAAGATCCGCCGCGCGCCGAACCCGATGACCTCGCCGCCGCTGGCCCGGATCGGCCACAACAGCCGGCGGTGGAAGCGGTCCATCGGGCCGCGCTTGCCCTCGCGCGAGAGCCCCGCCGCCTCCAACTCCTTGAACTCAAAGCCCTTGCGCAGCAAGTGCTTTGTCAGCGAGTCCCAGCCCGAGGGGGCGAATCCGCAGCCGAACCGCTTGGCCGCTTCGGCGTCGAAGTTGCGCTCGAGCAGGTACTGGCGGCCCGGCGCGGCCTCGTCGGAGTTCAGCGCCTGCGCGTAGAACTCCTGGGCGGCCGCGTTGGCGGCCAGCAGCCTGCTGCGACTGCCCCGGTCGCGCTGCACGTTGGTCGCCGCGGCGCCGGTGTAGGTGATGGTGTGGCCGACGCGGTCGGCCAGCAGCTCGACGGCCTCGACGAAGCTCACGTGCTCGATCTTCTGCACGAAGGCGTAGACGTCGCCGCCCTCGCCGCACCCGAAGCAGTGGAAATGGCCGTGATTGGGCCGCACATGGAACGACGGGCTCTTCTCGTCGTGGAACGGGCACAGCCCCTTCATCGAGTCGGCGCCGGCGCGCCGCAGCTGCACGTAGTCGCCGACGACCTCTTCGATGCGCACGCGGTCACGAATGGCCGCGATGTCACGATCGGAGATGCGGCCGGCCACCGGGCCAGTCTAGAGCGCCCGGCGTCGGGCGCGGTTCGGCTCAAGCCGGTTCCAACCGCTCCAATCGCCCCTCGGTGAATGAGGCGACCTGGTCGATGACCACCCGTAGCCGGGCACCGTCGTCGGGGGCGGCGTTGAAGGCGGGAACGAAGATCGGGTCCAGGGTCGCCGGTGCTCCCGCGAGGATCCACGCCGCCACCCGGCGGATGCGCTCGCGCTGCCGTGCCTGCAAGTCGAGATGGCGCGGGTCGGACATGATGAACTGCAGCGCCAGGATCTTGAGCAGTACCACCTCCGCCCGCACGAGTTCGGGGACGTGCAGGTCGGCCCGGTAGCGGACAAGCGGACCGGCGCCCGCGTGTGTGCGGGTCGCCGCGATCGCCGCCGAGGCGAAGCGGCCGACGAACTCGCTGGTCAACCGCTTGAGCGCGACGGACGCGGCCAGCGTGCCGTCGTACTTGCCGACCGCCGCGACGACCGGCAGACCCGACAATCGTGCCGCCGCGGCGACGAGATCGTCGGCCCGCAGGCCCGCGCCCATCCCGCTCCTCTCGCCGAGCCGGCCGAGTTCGGCGGCCGCGTCGGCGTCGGCCAGCACCCGCATGTCGATGCGGCCGGACACCACGCCGTCCTCGACGTCGTGAACCGAGTAGGCCACGTCGTCGGCCCAGTCCATCACCTGCGCTTCCAGGCAGGGCTTCGCGACCGGGGCCGCCGACCGCACCCAGTCGGCGGCGACCCCGTCGTCGGTGTAGAAACCGAACTTGGCCTGTCCCGCCTCGCGCCGCCACGGATACTTGGTGACGGCGTCCAGCGCGGCCCGCGTCAGGTTGAGACCGGCGCTGAGCCCCTCTGGACCAAGCACTTTGGGTTCCAGGCGGGTCAGGATGCGGAAGTTCTGCGCGTTGCCCTCGAAGCCACCGTGGTCGGCGGCGATCTCGTTGAGCGCCCGCTCGCCGTTGTGCCCGTACGGTGGATGGCCGATGTCGTGCGCCAGGCCCGCCAGGTCGACCAGATCGGGGTCGCAGCCCAGGCCGATCGCCATCCCGCGGCCGATCTGCGCGACCTCCAGCGAGTGCGTCAACCGGGTGCGCGGCGTCTCACCCTGCCGGGGCCCGACGACCTGGGTCTTGTCGGCCAACCGGCGCAGCGCGGCGCAGTGCAGCACCCGCGCTCGATCGCGGGCGAAGTCGGTGCGGTGCTCGGTGTCCGTCCCGGGCAGCGCGGCGGCCTTGGGTGGTTCGACCACCCAACGCTCGCGGTCGAACTCGTCGTAGGGATCTTGATTCGCGGCCACCGACGCACAGTCTGCCAGGACTGTTCGACGGCACCGCGGGGTCGGCTCCCACTACATTGGCGGGCATGCGCCTCCCCCGTCTGCTCAGCCTCGTGCTCGCGGTGCTGGCGGCCAGCCTGCTGCTGGCGCCCGCCACCGCGGCCGAACCGCCGTTCCGGCTGACCGGTTACGTCACCGACAACGCCGGCGTCCTGAGCAGCGCGCAACGCAACCAGGTGACCTCGGCGGTCGACGCGCTCTACTCCGATCGCCGGACCCGCCTGTGGGTGGTGTACGTCGATTCGTTCACGGGCCAGTCCGCCGAGACATGGGCGGCCAACACGCGGCGGGTCAGCGACCTGGGCGATTTCGATGCGCTACTGGCCGTTGCCACCGTCGACCGCGCATATGCCTTCCTGGTTCCGGACTCGGCGACCGAACTGAGCTCCAGCAGGGTGGAGAGCTTGCGGCGCAACGACATCGAGCCTGCCCTGCGCCAGAACGATTGGGTGGGAGCGGCAGTCGCGGCCGCGAACGGCCTCAACGCCTCCCCCGGTTCGGGCGGCGGGATCACCTGGGTCGGAGTGGTGGTCATGCTGGGCGTGCTGGCCATCGCGGTGGGCCTGTTGCTGCTGTGGCGGCGTCGGCGCCGGCGCAAGCGTCGCGAAGCGGAGTTCGCGGCGGCCCGCCGGGTCGACCCCGCCGATCCGCAGGCGTTGGCGGCGGTGTCCCTCGACGCGCTCGATGACCTGTCGCGCGCCATGGTTGTCGATGTCGACAACGCCGTGCGCACCAGCGAGCATGAGCTCGAGATCGCCGTCGAGGAATTCGGCGCCGCGCGCACCGAGCCGTTCACCCGCGCCGTCGACAACGCGAAAACAACGCTGACACAAGCGTTCAACGTGCGCCAGATCCTCGACGACGCCATTCCCGAGACGCCCGCGCAACGGCGCGACCTGTTGACCCGGGTGGTGGTCGCCGCCGCCAAGGCCGACCGCGAGTTGGACGCGCAGAGTGAGGCGTTCGCCGAGTTGCGGGACCTGGTCATCAACGCGCCGACCCGGCTGACCGCGATGACGCAGCAAGTGGTCGACATCACCGCCCGACTGGGCCCGTCCGAACAGACGCTCGCCCAGCTGCGGACCGAATTCGCCGCCGAGGCGCTGACTTCGGTGAACGGCAACGTAGACGCCGCCAAGGAACTGCTGACCTTCGCCGACGAGAACATCACCCGCGGCCGCGACCTCGCCAACCGCCCCGTGGCGGGACAGCAGGCCGAACTCGTCGAATGCGTTCGCGCCGCCGAGTCGGCCCTGGCGCAGGCGCGATCACTGCTGGACTCGGTTGACAGCGCCGCCAGCGACATCCGCCGCGCGGCGGCCACGCTGCCCGCGGCGATCGAGGACATCCAGAACGGGATCAAGCAGGCCGGCGACCTTCTGCGCCAGGGGTCGGTCCCCAAGGCCGCGCAACTCACCGAGGCCCGCGACGCGGCGGGGGCCGCCGTGGCCGAGGCGCAGCGCACCGGTTCGGTGGACCCGCTGGGCGCCTTCACCCAGTTGACTGCCGCCGACGCGAACCTGGACCGGTTGCTGGTGGCCGTGGAGGAGGAACGTGAGGCCGCCGAGCGGTTGAACCGGGCACTGGAAGAGGCGCTGTTCACGGCGCGGTCGCGGGTGCGTTCGGCGTCGGACTTCATCGACACGCGCCGCGGCATCGTGGGCCCGGAGGCGCGCACCCGACTCGCCGAGGCCGTTCGGCAGATCGGCGCCGCCGAGACCAAGCGCTCGACCGATCCGGCTGAAGCCATCGCGCACGCCAACGGCGCGGCGATGCTGGCCGCGCAGGCTCAAACGCTGGCCAACGCCGATATGCAGAATGCGCAGCGCTCCTATATGGGCCCGTTCGGCGGGGGCGGGGGTGGCGGCGGCAACATGGGGGCGATCATCGGCGGCATCCTGATCGGCAACATCCTCAGCGGCGGAATGCGGGGCGGCTTCGGGGGATTCGGCGGCGGCGGCTTCAGCCCCGGTTCGTTCGGCGGCTCCGGCGGCGGTGGCGGCATGTTCGGCGGCGGTGGCCGCTTCTAGTGCGACGGAGCGGTGATGAACGTTCGCGGCCGGGTCAGCAGCTCCCCTTGAGGCGGGCGGCCAGATAGTCGCCGACGTTGTCGAGGGCCACCCGGTCCTGCGTCATCGCGTCGCGCTCGCGAATGGTGACGGCCTGGTCCTCGAGCGAGTCGAAGTCGACCGTCACGCAGAACGGCGTGCCGATCTCGTCCTGACGGCGGTAGCGCCTGCCGATCGCGCCGGCGTCGTCGAACTCGACGTTCCAACACTTGCGCAGTTCGGCGGCGAGATCACGCGCCTTGGGCGACAGGTCGGCGTGGCGCGACAGCGGCAGCACCGCCGCTTTGACCGGTGAGAGCCGCGGATCGAGGCGCAACACCGTGCGCTTGTCGACCCCGCCCTTGGCGTTGGGCGCCTCGTCCTCGGAGTAGGCGTCGACCAGGAACGCCATGAACGAGCGCGTGAGACCCGCTGCCGGTTCGATCACGTACGGCGTGTAGCGGGTGTCGGTGGCCTGGTCGTAGTACGACAGGTCGGCGCCGGAATGCTTGCTGTGCGTGGACAAGTCGAAGTCGGTGCGGTTGGCGACGCCTTCGAGCTCACCCCACGGGTTGCCGACGAAGCCGAACTTGTACTCGATGTCGACCGTTCGGTCGGAGTAGTGCGACAGCTTCTCCTTCGGATGTTCGTACAACCGGAGGTTGTCGCGGTCGATGCCGAGTTCGACGTACCAGGCCAGGCGTTCGTCGATCCAGTACTGGTGCCATTCGCGCGCCGTCGACGGCTCGACGAAGAACTCCATCTCCATCTGCTCGAACTCGCGCGTGCGGAAGATGAAGTTGCCCGGCGTGATCTCGTTGCGAAAGCTCTTGCCGGTCTGGGCGATTCCGAACGGCGGCTTCTTGCGCTGCGTGGTCACCACGTTCGCGAAGTTGACGAAGATGCCCTGGGCGGTCTCCGGCCGCAGGTAGTGCAGCCCCTCCTCGGTCTCGATCGGGCCGAGGTAGGTCTTGAGCATCATGTTGAAGTCCCGCGGTTCGGTCCACTGCCCCTTGGTGCCGCAGTCCGGGCAGGCGATCTCGCTCATCGGCACCGAGTCGGGATCCGCCGGGACGCCGTCCTTGGCCGCCTTCTTCTCCGCGTACGCCTCCTGCATGTGGTCCTGCCGATGACGCTTGTGGCAGTTGAGGCATTCGACCAGCGGGTCGTGGAAGACGTCGACGTGTCCCGACGCGACCCACACTTCGCGCGGCAGGATGATCGACGAGTCCAGGCCGACCACGTCCTCGCGGGCCGTGACGACCGACCGCCACCACTGCCGCTTGATGTTCTCCTTGAGCTCCACACCCAGCGGGCCGTAATCCCACGCCGACTTGGTGCCGCCATAGATTTCGCCGGCTTGATAGACGAGGCCGCGCCGTTTAGCCAGGTTCGCGACGGTGTCGATGATCGACGAGGAGTGAGCCACGGGGGAACAGCCTAGCGACCCGTCGGGGCGGCGTTGACATGCATGGAAGCGCATGTATTGTTGGCGTCATAATGAAAACGGTTTCCACTTTGGCCGGTGAGCAACCGGCGCGGCCGGCCCCCGCCGAGGGCTCTCACGACCACAGCGGCGCACCGATTCCCGAGCTGCCGCCCCGCGATGTGCTCGATACCTCCGGCGACCTGCTGCGCGCGCTGGCCGCGCCGGTGCGGATCGCGATCGTCCTGCAGCTGCGGGAGTCGGCACGCTGCGTGCACGAACTCGTCGACGCCCTGGCCGTGCCGCAGCCTCTGGTCAGCCAGCATCTGCGGATCCTCAAGGCCGCCGGTGTGGTCGCCGGTGAACGCTCGGGGCGCGAGGTGATGTACCGCCTGGTCGACCAACACCTCGCCGAGATCGTCGTCGCCGCGGTCACCCACGCCGCCGAGGGCACCGAGTGAGCGCGACCGGTGTGCGCTCGACGCGTCAACGCGCTGCGATCGCGGCCCTGCTGGAGAAGCTCGACGACTTCCGCTCCGCGCAGGAACTGCACGACGAGTTGCGCCGGCGCGGCGAGGGCATCGGGCTGACGACGGTCTACCGCACCCTGCAGCAGATGGCCGCGGCAGGCGCCGTCGACACCCTGCGCACCGACACCGGCGAGTCGGTGTACCGCCGCTGCTCGGAGGACCACCACCATCACCTGGTGTGCCGGGCGTGCGGTTCGACGGTCGAGATCCAGGGCGGCGACGTGGAGACCTGGGCCGCCGACATCGCCCGCGAGCACGGTTTCTCCGACGTCAGCCACACCATCGAGATCTTCGGGATCTGCGGCGGCTGCGCCGGGGTCAAGAAAGCGCGAAACTGAACTGTGCAGGCGAGAAACCCTCTCGGCCCTGCACAACTTCAGTTTGGGCGGGAAAGAATTGCCCGCCGCACGTCGGAGCCGGTGGCCAGCACCATCAGGATCAGCGTGCGCAACGCGTCGTCGGTCAGGCCGGCGGCGGGAAAGTTGTAGCGCAGCAGCACATCCGCGGCCTTCTTCGAGTTGCGCTTGGCACCGGCCGCGACCTCCTTGGGCGCACTCTTGGCCGCCAGCGACACCGTGCCCAGCAGCGTGTTGTGCGCATGTTCGGCGACCTGGGCCCGCAGCTTGGCGTCCAGCGGCAGGTCCCAGGCCAGGATCTGGGTCAGCGACACCAACTCCAGCCCCTCGGCGACCGGCACGGTGCGCAGCGAAGCGAACGTCTGACCGTGGTGCACGGTGAGCGCGCCGTCGTCTTCGCGCGTCACGGGCAGCACCCCGTCCAGGACGTCGGCCAACCGGTCTTGCAGGCTCATCATTCGGCTCGGCCGAAGCGACGGTTGCGGTTGACGTACTCCTCGCAGGCGGCCCACAGGTCGCGGCGGTCGTAGTCCGGCCAGAGCTTGTCCTGGAAGACGAACTCGGCGTACGCCGCCTGCCACAGCAGGAAGTTGCTGGCCCGCTGCTCCCCCGACGTGCGGATGAACAGGTCGACGTCGGGGATGTCGGCGCGGTGCAGGTGCTTGGCGAACGTCGCCTCGGTGATCCGGTTAGGCGTGATCTTGCCGGCCGCCGCCATCTGAGCCAGCTCGCGCGTCGCTTCGACGATCTCGGTGCGGCCGCCGTAGTTCACGCAGTAGTTGATGGTGATGACGTCGTTGCCGACCGTCATCTGCTCGGCGATGTCGAACTCCTTGATGACGCTGCGCCACATCCGCGGACGTGACCCGACCCAGCGCATCCGCACGCCCATGTCGTTAAGGTTCTCCCGGCGGCGACGGACCACCTCGCGGTTGAAGCCCATCAGGAAGCGCACCTCCTCGGTGCTGCGTTTCCAGTTCTCCGTGGAGAACGCGTACACCGTCAGGTGCTTGATACCAATTTCGATTGCGCCGCAGGTGATGTCGATGAGGACGGCCTCGCCCATCTTGTGACCCTCGGTGCGGTGCAGGCCGCGCTGGGTGGCCCAGCGTCCGTTGCCGTCCATGACGACGGCGACGTGGTTGGGCACCTGGTCGGCCGGGATGCGGGGGGCGGCCTCCTTGGAGGTGTGCTGCGGGGGGCGGGCGAACCGGCCGTTGGTGCCCGGTGGGATCGCGGGGAAGACGACGGGCCATGTCGACTTGTCGGGGAAGGTCGGATAGTCCTCAGGCGCCGGGGGCAGCTGTGGGTAAGTCTTCCTGCCCACCCGTTTGGTTGCCATGGGGCATATCCTGCCCGACCAGCGACACCCGCTGGTCGCCAGCCACCGCGGTGCGGTGATCGATCAGGGTCCTGTCGACCCGGTAGACCCGCTCGACCAGTGGCAACGTCCGCAGCTGGCGTTCCAGGTGCCATTGCAGGTGCGCAGCGACCAGCCCGCTGGCCTGGCTGCGGTGCGACGACGTCGACGTTTCGGCGTGCGCCCAGTCGCCGTCGTGCAGCGCGGTCATCAGATCCAGCACGGCCTGCGGCGGCGTCACCGAACCCGACGGGCGGCAGTGCACGCACACGCTGCCACCGGCGGCCACGTGGAACGCCCGGTGCGGACCCGGCGCGGCGCAGCGGGCGCATTCGGTCAGCGCCGGCGCCCACCCCGCGATCCCCATCGCGCGCAGAAGGTAGGCGTCCAGCACCAGTTCCCTGGGCCTGCCGCCGTCGGCCACCGCACGCAGCGCAGCCACCGTCAGCCGGTGCAGCGCCGGCATCGGGGCCCGCTCCTCCCCGGCCAGGCGCTCGGCGGTCTCCAGCACCGCGCACGCGCTGGTGTACCGGCCGTAGTCGCTGACGATGTCGGCGGCGAAGGCGTCGATGGCCTGCACCTGGGTGACGATGTCGAGATTGCGGCCCGGATGCAGCTGAACGTCGATGTGCGCGAACGGCTCCAGCCGGGCGCCGAACTTGCTGCGGGTGCGCCGGACACCCTTGGCCACCGCCCGCACCAACCCGTGGTTGCGGGTGAGAAGTGTCACGATTCGGTCGGCCTCGCCGAGCTTGTGCTGGCGCAGCACCACCGCCCGGTCCCGATACAGCCGCATCATTGCAGTCTCCCACTGCGATCCGACAGATCTGCGAACGCAGCGCCGATATTCTCGTAACCGATGGCCGAGATTGCGCGCTTCCCCACCCTGACTCAGCAGCTCTTCCAACTGGCGAGTGGCTCCGTCACGTCGGTGAAACTGGTACAACGCTCCCTCGACGCCATTACGGCCAGCCAGCCCACGCTGAACGCGTTCCGCGAAGTGTTCACCGAGCAGGCGCTGGCCGACGCCGCCAGAGCCGACCGCAAACGCGCAGCGGGCCAGGATCTTTCGAAACATCCGCTCTTGGGCATCCCGATCGCGGTCAAGGACGACGTCGACGTCGCCGGGGTGCCGACGCGCTTCGGCGCGCACGGCACCGTGCGACCGGCCGCCGAGGACGCCGAGGTGGTGCGACGGCTGAAGGCCGCAGGCGCCGTCATCGTCGGCAAGACCAACACCTGTGAACTGGGCCAGTGGCCGTTCACCAGCGGGCCGGCGTTCGGCCACACCCGCAACCCGTGGTCGCGCGACCACACCCCGGGCGGGTCGTCGGGCGGCAGCGCGGCGGCGGTCGCGGCCGGACTGGTCGCCGCCGCGATCGGCTCCGACGGCGCGGGCAGCGTGCGCATCCCCGCGGCGTGGACGCACATCGTCGGGATCAAGCCGCAGCGCGGCCGCATCTCCACCTGGCCGCTGCCCGAGGCGTTCAACGGCATCACGGTCAACGGAGTGCTGGCGCGCACGGTGACCGACGCCGCGCTGGTGCTCGACGCCGCGTCGGGAAACGTCGCCGGGGATCGTCACCAGCCACCGCCGGTCCCGGTCTCGGACTACGTCGCGCAGGCCCCCGGGCCGCTGCGGATCGCGAAGTCGACGAGGTTCCCGTACACGGTGTTCCGCGCCAAGCTGCATCCGGAGATCCGCGCTGCGATGGACGTCATCGCCGATCAGCTGCGCGAACTCGGGCACACCGTCACCGCGGCTGATCCCGACTACAGCCTGGGCATGTCATGGAATTTCCTGTCCCGCTCTACGTCGGGCCTGCTCGACTGGGCCGATCGGCTCGGCCATGACGTCGCACTCGACAAGCGGACGAAGGCGAACCTGCGCACGGGCCGGCTGCTGTCGGAGCACGTGCTGCGCAAGGCCCGCGCCCGCGAGGCCCGCGCGCACCGGCGGATCGGCTACATCTTCAACATCGCCGACGTGGTCTTGGCGCCGACGACCGCGCAGCCGCCGCTCCCGGTGCACGATTTCGACGACCGCGGTGGGTTGTCGACCGACCGGACGATGATCAAGGCGTGCCCGGTGACCTGGCCGTGGAATCTGCTCGGCTGGCCGTCCATCAGCGTGCCCGCCGGGTTCACCACCGACGGACTGCCCATCGGCGTGCAACTGATGGGACCGGCCCACAGCGAGCCGCTGCTGATCTCGCTGGCGGCCGAGCTCGAGGCGATCAACGGCTGGGCGATGCGGCAGCCGGACCCCTGGTGGCTATCCGAGCCCGCCCCGGAGCCGGCGCCCACATTCACGGCCGGGCCCGAGATATCGCAGACCGTATCCCACGAGGTCGCGTAAAGTCCTCGGGCATGACGGCTCGGCGCGGGGCGTATGCGATTCCCCTACTGGCGGTGGTGTGGGGCATGGTCGTCGGGATGCCGACCGCCGGAGCGGACAACAAGCGGCTCAACGACGGCGTGGTGGCCAATGTGTACACCGTGCAGAAGCAGGCGGGCTGCGACACCGAGATCGCCATCAACCCGAAGTTGCGGCTGGCGGCCGAGTGGCACACCAACGACGTGCTGAACAACCGCGCGCTGGGCGGCGACATCGGGTCGGACGGCACGACGGTCGCCGACCGCGCACGCAACGCCGGTTACCAGGGCGCGGTCGCCGAGACCGTGGCGATCAACCCGGCCCTGGCGATCAGCGGCATCGAGTTGATCAACCAGTGGTACCACCGGCCGGACTACCACGCGATCATGGCCGACTGCTCCAACGTCGACATCGGCGTGTGGTCCGCCAACGCGCTCGACCGCACCGTCGTGGTGGCGGTCTACGGTAAGGGCGACGCCGCGCCACCGGTCAACGCACCGGGACGGTCATTCGGAGAGCCAGGCTCGGGAGCCCAGAGCTGACGCCCTAGAAGCCCAGGCGGCCCAACTGTTTGGGGTCGCGCTGCCAGTTCTTGGCGACCTTCACCCGCAGGTCGAGGAACACCTTGGTGCCGAGCAGCTTCTCGATCTGCGTGCGCGCGGCGGTGCCGACCTCGCGCAGCCTGGCGCCCCCCTTGCCGATGACGATGCCCTTCTGGCTGTCGCGTTCGACGTAGAGGATGGCGTGCACGTCCATCAGCTCCCCTTGTTCTGGCGAGCGCCCTTCCCGCGGGGTGGCTTCCTCGATGACGACGGCCAGCGAGTGCGGTAGCTCGTCGCGCACGCCTTCCAGCGCGGCCTCGCGGATCAGCTCGGCCATCAGCGTCTCCTCGGGCTCGTCGGTGAGCTCCCCGTCGGGATAGAACGCCGGACCGGGCGGCAACTGCGCGGCCAGCACCGCGGTCAGCTCGTCGAGGTTGTCCGCGGCGGTCGCCGACACCGGCACGATCTCGGTGTCCGGTCCGACCAGTTCGCTCACCGCCACCAGCTGCGCGGCGACGCGGTCGCGGGCCACCTTGTCGATCTTGGTGACGACGGCGACCAGCGTGGTGTTCGGGGCGACCGCGCGGATCTGGTCGTAGATCCACCGGTCGCCCGGCCCGATCTTCTCGTCGGCGGGGATGCACCACCCGATGACGTCGACCTCGGAGTAGGTGTCCTTGACCAGGTCGTTGAGCCGCTGCCCCAGCAGCGTGCGCGGCCGGTGCAGGCCCGGGGTGTCGACGAGGATGATCTGGAAGTTTTCGCGGTGCACGATCCCTCGGATGGTGTGCCGCGTGGTCTGCGGCCGGTTCGACGTGATCGCCACCTTCGCGCCGACCAGCGCATTCGTCAGGGTCGACTTGCCGGTGTTGGGCCGGCCCACGAAACAGACGAAGCCGGAACGGAATTCAGGCATGCCGGCCCCTTGCCGAGTGTGAACTCACTGCGAGAATCCGGCGGTTTATTCGCAGTGGCTTCACACTGGGCGCCCGGATCGATCGGTGACGATGACCGCGGCGTCGGCCGACAACTCGCGCACTGCGGCCACCCCCGCGTCATCAGACGACCCGCCGACGAGCACCGCGGCTTCCAGCCCGGTCGCTCCGCTGGACACCGCGGCGGCCACGGCCGCCTGTAAAGCGCTCAGCTGCAACGTTTCCAGCGACACCGGCGCACCGGCGTAGGTCCGGCCGTCGGCGTCGCGCACGGCGGCACCAACCGTTGCCTCCGCCCTGCCCATCGCGCCGCGAGCGAGCGTCACCAGCTTGGCGTCCTCGGCGTCGAGCTCACTCATTCCTGCCCTCGCTCTTCGCCCAGGCGCTCATCGTCGTCTCCTTCGGGGGTGTCGGTGGGGCTGACCAACACCGTGCCGATCCGCACCCGGCCGCGATGGTCCGGGCCGCCTTCGGCCTGCAGCCGCAGCCCGTCCCAGGTCACCTCGGCGCCGGGCAGCGGCACGCGGCCCAGTTCCAGTGCGACGAGCCCACCGACGGTGTCGACGTCGAGGTCCTCGTCGAACTCCCGGTCGTAGAGTTCGCCGAGGTTTTCGATCGGCAGGCGGGCCGACACGCGATAACGGCTGTCGCCCAGTTCCTCCACCGGCGCGACCTCGTCGGTGTCGTACTCGTCGGCGATCTCGCCGACGATCTCCTCCAGCACGTCCTCGATGGTGACCAGGCCGGCGATCGCGCCGTACTCATCGACCAGCAGCACCATGTGGACCCGGTCGCGTTGCATCTCCCGCAACAGCTCGTCGAGCGGCTTGGAGTCCGGAACGAACACCGGCCTGCGCATCACCTCGGCGACCTTCGTGCCACGGCCGCCGTTGGTGGAGTGGTACGTCCTCTGCACCAGGTCCTTGAGATAGACGACGCCGACCACGTCGTCGACGTTCTCGCCGATCACCGGGATGCGGGAGTGGCCGCTTCGCACCGCGAGAGAGGTTGCTTGACCTGCCGTCTTGTCACTCTCGATCCACACCATCTCGGTGCGCGGCACCATCACTTCGCGCGCGGGGGTGTCGCCGAGTTCGAACACCGACTGGATCATCCGCCGCTCGTCGTCGGCCACCACGCCGCGCTGCTGCGCCAGGTCGACGACCTCCCGCAGTTCGATCTCCGAAGTGAACGGGCCGTTGCGGAATCCGCGACCGGGGGTCAGGGCGTTACCGATCAGCACCAACAGCCGGCTGACCGGTGTCAGTACCACCGAAAGGGCCTGCAGCGGAAGGGCCGCCACCAACGCGATCGAGTATGCGTGTTGACGGCCCACCGTGCGCGGCCCGACGCCTATTGCGACGAAGCTGACCACAGTCATGATCGCAGCGGCGGACACCAGGCCCCAGCTGATGCCGAGATAGTCGTCGAGGTACGCGGCCAGCAGCACGGTCGCACTCACCTCGCAGGTGATGCGCAGCAGCACAACGAGGTTGATGAAGCGCGGCCGATCGTCCATGACGCGGGCGAGCCGGACAGCGCCGGGACGCTCGTCGCGGACCAGTTCTTCGACCCGCGCGATCGACACCGTGCTGATGGCCGCATCGATGGCCGCGAACAGGCCTCCCAAACCGATCAGCACGATCGCGAAGACCAGCTGTCCTACGCCGCTCACGGTTCGTCGAAGTATCGGGAGTTGTCGAGCAGCCGCCGTTCCTTCTCGGACTGGCGCTCATGGTGATACGACTCGACCTGGTCTGCCACCCACTCCTCGAGCAGTTCGCGCTGCAAGGTGAACATTTCCTTTTCCTCGTCGGGCTCGGCATGGTCATAGCCCAGCAGGTGCAGCACGCCGTGCACCGTCAGCAGCGCGAGTTCCTGGCCCAGCGAATGGCCGGCCGCGGCGGCCTGGTTGGCGGCGAACTCCGGGCACAGCGCGATGTCGCCGAGCAACGCCGGCCCGGGTTCGGGCGCGTCGGGCCGCCCGCCCGGCTCCAACTCGTCCATCGGGAAGCTCATCACGTCGGTGGGGCCCGGCAGGTCCATCCAGCGCATGTGCAGATCGGCCATCGCCGCGGTGTCGAGCAGCACCATCGACAGCTCCGCCGCCGGATTGACCTTCATCTTGCGGATGACGAACCGGGCGACGCTGATCAACTCCTCTTCGGAGACGTCGATGCCCGATTCGTTGGACACCTCGATGCTCACGCGGTCACCTTCGCGGCCGGCCGCCGGACGCGCGTCGCTGCGCCCGGTTCAACTGGGCCGGCTCGTCGTGTCTCGCGTACGCGTCGACGATCTCCGACACCAACCTGTGCCGCACCACGTCGGCGCTGGTGAGCTCGGCGAAGTGGATATCGTCGATGCCGTCGAGAATGCGCATCGCTGCATGCAGTCCCGAAGCGGCCCCGCCGGGCAGATCGACCTGCGTGATATCGCCCGTCACAACAATTTTCGAGTTGAAGCCCAGCCGGGTGAGGAACATCTTCATCTGCTCGGCGGTGGTGTTCTGCGCCTCGTCGAGGATGATGAACGCATCTGAGATCGTTCGGCCCCGCATGTACGCCAGCGGCGCGACCTCGATCACGCCGGCGCTCATCAGCTTCGGGATCAGTTCCGGGTCCATCATGTCGTGCAGCGCGTCGTACAGCGGGCGCAGATACGGGTCGATCTTCTCGCTGAGCGTGCCCGGCAGGAAGCCCAGCCGCTCACCGGCTTCCACGGCCGGGCGGGTGAGGATGATCCGCGACACCTGCTTGGTCTGTAACGCGTTGACCGCCTTGGCCATTGCCAAGTAGGTCTTGCCGGTGCCCGCGGGCCCGATGCCGAACACGATGGTGTGCGCATCGATGGCGTCGACATAGCGCTTCTGGTTCAACGTCTTCGGGCGGATCGTCTTGCCGCGCCGCGACAGGATGTCGAGGGTGAGCACCTCGGCGGGCGATTCGTCGCCGGTGCCGGTGAGCATAGCGACGCTGTGCCGCACGACCTCCGGTGTCAGCGACTGGCCGTTGGCCACGATGGTCATCAGTTCGGAGACGACCCGCTCGGCGAGCGCGACGTCGGCGGGTTCGCCGGACAGGGTGAGCGCGTTGCCGCGCACGTGGATATCGGCCGCCAGGGTGCGCTCGATGGCGCGCAGGTTCTCGTCGGCGGAACCCAGTAGGCCCATGACATAGGCGGGCGGCACATCGATCTTTGAGCTGCTGCTGCGTACCGACTCAGGAGACTCGGAGGCCTGCGGCGAGTCAGCGGTTGTCTCGCGGGGCGTCAAGAGGGTTCAGTGCCTGCTTTCTGGGGTCTCGCCTGGTCGGTGCTGTGATCACAGTTTACCGCCGGGTGCCGACCCGTCCCAATGGTTACCGCCCAGGCCGCATCAGGACCACCGTGGCGTGAGCACGCCGAGCGCACCCAGCGCCACCGCCGCGGCCGTCGAGGTGCGCAACACCGTCGGGCCGAGCCGGACGGCCGTCGCCCCCGCGGCGGCCAGCGCGGCGATTTCGTCGTCGGCGATGCCGCCCTCGGGGCCCACGACCAAGGTCAGAGCACCGGCGTCGGCGAGCGGCACATCGGTGAGGTGCCCCCTCGCCGACTCGTGCAGGACCAGCGCGACGGAGTCCTCGCCGCGGAGGCGCTCGGCCAGCTCGGCCGTCGACACCGGTCCGCTCACCTGGGGAATGCGGGCGCGCCTCGACTGCCGTGCCGCCGACCGGGCCACGCCCGCCCAGCGCCGCAGCCCCTTGTCGACCTTGGCGGACCCGTCCCATCTGGCGACGCAGCGCGAGGCCTGCCACGCCACGAACGCGTCGGCGCCGGCCTCGGTGGCCAGTTCGACGGCCAGTTCCGCGCGGTCGGATTTGGGCAACGCCTGCACGACGGTGACGGTCGGTGACGCCTGCGGCACGGTGCGGCGGTCCAGCACCCGCGCGGTCAGCCTGCCCTTGCCGACGTTCTCGACGACGCAGTGCGCCAGCTCGCCGGCGCCGTCGGACAGGTCGACGTGCTCGCCGACGCGGATCCGTCGCACGTTGGCGGCGTGGAATCCCTCGTCGCCGTCGACAATCGCGACCTCACCGGCCGGGGGCAGCGCGTCGACGTAGAAGAGTGCGTGACTCACCGACGATCAGCGGCCGGTGAACGTCTCGCGCAGCCTGCTGAACAGCCCGCCGCCGGTGGTGGCGTTCGCGTGGCTGGACCGCACCTCGGCGGTATCGCGGGACCGCTTCTCCTTGAGCTGGCGCAGCAGTTCGACGTCCTCGTGGTCCAGCCGCATCGGCACCATCACCTCGATGTGGGCGTGCAGCTCGCCGCGCACACCAGAGCGCAGGTGCGGCATGCCGTGCCCGCGCAGCGTGGTGACCGCGCCCGGTTGGGTGCCCGCGGGGATGCTGATCTCGGTCGGGCCGTCGAGGATCGCCTCGACGGTGACCGTGGTGCCCAGCGCGGCGTCGACCATCGGCACCGAGATGGTGCAGTGCAGGTCGTCGCCGTCGCGGACGAACACCTCGTGCGGCTTCTCGTGCACCTCGACGTACAGGTCGCCCGCGGGCCCGCCGCCCGGACCGACCTCGCCCTGGGCGGCCAGGCGCACCCGCATCCCGTCGCCGACGCCTGCCGGGATCTTCACGCTGATCTCTCGACGCGCCCGCACGCGGCCGTCGCCGCCGCACCGGTGGCACGGGTCCGGGATGACCTCGCCCACCCCGCCGCAGACCGGACACGGCCGCGACGTCATCACCTGGCCGAGCAGTGAGCGCTGCACCGTCTGCACCTCGCCGCGGCCGCCGCAGGTGTCGCACGCGACCGGCGAGGAGTTGGCGTGTGTGCCCTTGCCCTGGCACAGGTCGCACAGCACCGCGGTGTCGACGGTGACCTGCTTGGTCACGCCCGTCGCGCACTCCTCGAGGTCCAGCCGCATCCGCAGCAGCGAATCGGACCCCGGCCGCACGCGCCCGATCGGGCCGCGCGAGGTGGCGCCGCCGCCGAAGAACGCCTCGAACACGTCGCCGAGGCCCCCGAATCCACCGGAGAAGCCGGCTCCGTTCGATGCCGCCGACTCCAGCGGGTCGCCGCCGAGGTCGACGATGCGCCGCTTCTCCGGATCCGACAGCACCTCGTAGGCGACGCTGATCTCCTTGAACCGCGCCTGAGCCTCTTCGTCCGGGTTGACGTCGGGATGCAGTTCGCGCGCCAGCTTGCGATACGCGCGCTTGATCTCCGAATCCGTCGCGCCCTTGCTCACCCCGAGCAGCCCGTAGTAGTCGCGTGCCACGCTGACCTTGCCTGCCTATTCCTGGTTGACGATGCCGGCCTACCGGCTGCCTAAGACTTCCCCGATATAGAGAGCAACCGCAGCGACATTAGCGATAGTTCCCGGATAGTCCATTCGAGTGGGACCCAACACACCCATGCCGCCGTACACCTTGCCCGAACTGCCGTACGCGGTGGTGACCACCGAGGTGCCCGCCATCTCCTCGGCCTCGGTCTCGTGGCCGATCCGCACGGTCACCTTGCCGGCCTCCTGCTGCGCGGCCAGCAGCCGCAAGACCACCACCTGCTCCTCGAGCGCCTCGAGCACCGATCGCAACGACCCGCCGAAGTCGGCCGTGTTGCGGGTCAGGTTGGCGGTGCCGCCGAGCAGCAGCCGTTCCTCGCTGTGCTCGACGAGGGTCTCGACGAGGACGGTCGCCGACCGGCCGACGGCGTCGGCGAGCCCGCCGTGCCCGTTGAGGTGTGACGCCAGGTCGGACACCGCGACCGACGCGGCGGTCAGCGGTTTGCCCTCGAGCGCCTGGCCCAGCAGATCGCGCAGCCTGGCGACGTCGTGTTCGTCCAGTGCGTCGCCGAGTTCGACGATGCGCTGGTCGACGCGGCCGGTGTCGGTGATGACCACCAGCAGCAGCCGGGCCGGTGTCAGCGCGACCACCTCGAGGTGGCGCACCATCGACGTGGTCAGCGTCGGGTACTGCACGATCGCGACCTGGCGGGTCAGCTGCGCGAGCAGCCGGACCGCACGACGCAGGACGTCGTCGAGGTCGACGCCGGTCTCCAGGAACTTCAGGATCGCGCCGCGTTCCGCGGTGGACAGCGGCTTGACGTCGTCGAGCCGGTCGACGAATTCGCGGTAGCCCTTCTCGGTGGGCACTCGACCGGAGCTGGTGTGCGGCTGGGTGATGTACCCCTCGGCCTCCAGCACGGCCATGTCGTTGCGCACGGTCGCACTGGACACACCCAGGTTGTGCCGCTCCACGAGCGTCTTCGATCCGATCGGCTCCTTGGTGGAAACGAAGTCGGCGACGATCGCGCGCAGCACCTCGAATCGACGATCGTCGGCGCTACCCATGTCTGCTCACCTACCCCTCGCATCGCGTTCGCACCCATTTTACGGTCATCAGCAGCGGCGATAGCGTGTGAGCGGCTGTTCGCGTGGCGACGTCGCCGCGGAGGGCTAGCCTTTGCAGTGTTGCCGTTGCCCCGGGGGGACGACGCGAAGGGTGTTTGCCCGATGATCTTCAAGGGAGTCCGCGAGGGCAGACCGTACCCTGACCACGGGTTGTCGCATCGGCAGTGGGCTCAGATCCCGCCGCGGCAGATCCGCCTCGACGAGCTGGTGATGACCACGACGGTGCTGGCCCTGGACCGGTTGCTGTCCGAGGACTCGACGTTCTACGGCGACCTGTTCCCGCATGCGGTCAGATGGCAGGGCAACGTCTACCTCGAGGACGGCCTGCACCGGGCCGTGCGCGCCGCGCTGCGGAACCGCACGGTGCTGCACGCGCGGGTGTTCAACATGGACATGGCGTCCTCTGGCGACGGGTGGGCCCAGGCCCAGCAGTTCTAGGCGGTCGGCGCGACCGGCCGTCGCAACAGGACGACCCCCGTGATCAGCTGCCACAGCATCACCGTGTAGACGCAGCCGCGCTCGACGATGCCGATGGGTGCATAGTCGATCGCCCAGTGGTTGTAGTTCTCCAGCATCGCGAAGATCACGAACCCGGCCAGGCCGATCAGTGTCCCGACAAGTCGATAGCCCGGAGCGACGACGGCTCGGCGCACCACCGCGGTGCCTGCCAGGATCGCGGCGTTGCCGCCGAAGATCGCGAGGATCGCGCCCAGCGCGTGCAGCCACTCGTACCCGTCGTTCCACAGCGGCGATCCCCCGTGCACGATCCCGACCAGGAAGTCGCCGACGGCGGTGATCACGGCGAGCACCACGAACACCACGCCGGTCCAGTGGACCCGCACGGCGCGGACGACGAGCACCGCGCCCATGACGAAGAGTGCGCCCTGAGCGAAGAACGCGGCGTTCATCAGATACGCGCGCGGCGACCAGGCCGGGACGCCGAGCGAACTGATGTAGTGCTCGGTGTAGCTGTACCCGGGTAGTGCCACCGCCGTCAGCAGTTCGAGCACGACGTAGCCGACCGCGGCGACGAGCCATGTCACCGCGCCGATGACGAGGCCCGTCCTGTTCGCCGTCCTCGTCGGTGCCGTTGCCACAGCATCACACCGTAGGGCACCGGTCCGCCGGGCCGCGCACCTCACGCCCGTCGAACGTCGCCCAGGCCACCATTCGACGTGTCCACCGGTGCGCACGTCGCGCATCTGCTACGTCAAGGAGGTCTGCACGTCATGATCCGCCCGCCGTTGCCGATGCCGATCTCGGGATCGGTTGGGGCGCACCCGGCCCGGGGATCCAGGACATCAGTCGGCGGCCATCGCCTCGCGCAGGCTGCGCGGCCGCAGATCCGTCCAGTTCTCCTCCACGTAGGCCAGGCAGTCCGCCCTGGTGCTCTCGCCGAACACCACGCGCCACTGCGCGGGAACGTCGACGAACACGGGCCACAGGCTGTGCTGGCCCTCATCGTTCACCAGCACGTAGAAGGTGCCGTTGTCGTCATCGAAAGGGTTGGTGCTCAAGGCTTCTCCTCGAAGGCGATGGGGTGGCGGTGCTTGATGGTCGCTCGGACGAGCC
The DNA here is from genome assembly GCF_039871645.1 of Mycobacterium sp. B14F4. Taxonomy (NCBI): domain Bacteria; kingdom Bacillati; phylum Actinomycetota; class Actinomycetes; order Mycobacteriales; family Mycobacteriaceae; genus Mycobacterium; species Mycobacterium sp. B14F4. The sequence continues at coordinate 44,180 of NZ_JBDPMF010000010.1, forward strand.
TCGCTCCATGACCAGGTCCGCGCCGAGGATCCGGTCGGACAGCAGGCCCAGGCAGGACAGGTTCGGGAACCCGGGCCCCTGGGTCAACCCGGACAGTCCCGGCAGGAACAGCTTCGGCATCACGTGTTCGACCGCGAGGTCGTCACCGATGGACTCCTGCAGCAGCTCGCCGGTCAGCGGTCCGCCCAGGCCGAGTTCGAGCAGATCCAGGGCGTCCTGGCCCAGCAGCGGCACGAACCACAGCGCGTCGGCACCCGATCCGTCGATGACGAGGTCGAATCCGTGGGCGGTTTCGAGCGCTTCGCCGCCGTTGGTGGTGCGCAGCGTCAGCCGGATCCGGCCGTCCCTGGCCACCGCGTGCGCGACCCGCCCGCGCAGGTGCCGGATGCGGTCGTCGGCGAGCAGCGCCTCCTGCACCCGCGCGGAGAACACGCCGCGGTCGGTGCGCGCCATCGCGTCACGCCGTTCGGCCGGCGTGAGATTCGTCCACCCGGTGGGATCGGAGAACAGCGTGTTCTCGAAATAGCCCTCGCCCCGGGTGAACAGCGTGACCTGTGGCGAGATGACGGTGATGGTCGAAATGCGGTGGCGGACCAGCTCGTTGAGCATCGAAGCGGCGGTCTCGCCGCCGCCGATCACCGCGACCCGCTCGGCGCAGATCAGCTCGTGCCGGGCCGCGCGGTGCCAGAACTGCGCGATCGAGAGCACCCGCGGATTGCCCGGCAGGATCGACCGTTCGGGCTGCCCCGGACCGGTGATCATCAGGCCGTCGGCCGGCACGGTGCGATCCGAGGTGTGCAGGGCCCAGCGCTGCCGGTCGGGGCCGATGTCGACCGAGATGCGCCGCACCTCACCGGCCACCACGGTCATCCCGACATTGCCCGCGACCCAACGCAGGTACTGGCTCCAGCGGCGGTGGGTGGGCGCGGGCCTGCCCCGGTCCACCCATTCGGCGAACTGACCGGTGGCGATCAGGTACGCCTGCCAGCTGTGCCGCGTCATCCGCTCGTCGAGTTCGGCGTTTCGCCGCGGCACCAGCGACGACCGGTAGGGGAAGCCGACGTCCTTCTCGGGGCTGGTGCCCAGCCGGTGCTGGCCGTCGGTCCAGCCGCCGTCGGCCTGCCAGTTCGCGGCCACCTCGGTGCGCTCGACCGCGACGACGTCGGGCACGTCGACGCCCATGTCGCGCAGCACGGCGGCCTTGGCCGCGACGGCGACGGCCTTCGCTCCCGCGCCGACGACCGCGAGTGTTCGGTTCATGACACGACCTCTCGAAGCGAATCCAGCCACATCGACTGCAGCGTGGCGATGTCCTCGGCGGACAGGATGTCGGGCAACGTGCGCCACTGGGTGCCCAGCACGGGGGCGTCGCTGTCGCCCAGTACCGCCGCCATGATGGTCAGCTCGTGGCGGACGGCGAGATTGGGCTCGGGCAGCGGTGACACACCGGCCAGCAGCCCGCGGTCGGGACGCAACGCACCGCCGTCGATCCCGACATGCACGCGGCCGAAGAAGTTCAGCAGCAACTGCGGTTCGCGGTAGCAGGCAAGGCGTTCGGCGGTGTCGGGCCGAAGGTAGCGCAGCAACCCGAAATCTATTCCATCGCCGGGTATTTCGGCTACATCGCGGGCCGACTGCACGCGCAGCGGGTAGATCGCGGTGAGCAGGCCGACGGTATCGGACGTGTCGGCTTCACCGACCACGTTCTCGGCGCGGCCGTGGGTCTCCAGAGCCAGCAGCGGCGGTGGGACCGCCTGCCCGCGGTGCAGCCGCCACCGGGTGACCGTGCGCGCGGCGGCCGCGGCCAACAGGTACGGCGCGGGTTCGGCGGCGCCCAGCAGCCGTGCGGTGAGGTCGGTGTCGGCCAGCGACATGGAGACCACGACGTCACCGACGCGATCGGTGTGGGGCCGCAATCGGCGGGCACCCAGCGGCGGATCATCGCCGTCGAGTTGGGCGGCCCAGAAGTCGCAGGTGTCGAGTTTCTGCGCACGCTCGGTGAGCAGTCGCGACCAACGCCGATAGCTGGTGTGCTCCGGCGTCGGCACCGCGTCGCAGCCCGAGGCGATCGCATGCCAGCCGGCGTCGAGTTCGGCCAGCACGATCCGCCACGAGGCGGGGTCCATCGCGAGCACGTGGGCGGTCAGCACCAGCACGTCCGGTCCGTCGGACCGTCGGCACCAGGTCGCGGCTAGTAGCGAACCACGTTGCGGGTCAAGTCGTTCGACCGCCCGCGCGGCCTCGGCACCGACGGTTTCGGCGAGGCCGCCGTCGACCCACACCTCGGTCAACAGCTCTTGCGGATCGTGCCCGACGAACGTCATGGTCTGCCGGTCGAGCCGGCTGCGCAGTACCTCGTGGCCGTCGACGACGGCACGCAACATCGCCGTCAGGTGCTCACGGGTGACACCGTCGGGCAGCCGGATGGCCTCGGTCTGTGCCAGACGTCGCGCGTCGCCGTGCTCGTACAGCCAGTGCACGTTGGGCAGCACCGGGACCGGCCCCGCGGGTTCGTCGGCATCGTGGTCGGCGCGGGCCGCTTCGTTGTCGATGGCGGCGGCCAGTTCGCGGACGGTGGCGCACTCGAGCATCAGCCGCGCCCGCAACGGGATTCCGCGCCTGCGGGCGGCCTGCACCACCGACAGCGCGACGATGCTGTCGAGTCCGAGCGCGAGGAAGTCTGCGCTGACATCGACCTCGACGCCGTCGAGCAGGTCGGCGAGCACACCTGCCAACGCCGCCTCGGTGGCCGTCTCGGGAGCGGCGGACGGGCCGTCGTCGATCGTGATGGCGGCCAGCGCGGCGTCGTCGACCTTGCCGTGCGGCGTGAGCGGCAGCCGGTCGACGACGGCGATGCTGTGCGGAACCATGTAGCGCGGCAGCCGCTTTGCCACCAGCGCACGCAGCTCGGTGACGTCCGGTGCTGGTTCGGCGGCGACGTAGGCGACCAGTTGCGGGCCCCAACGCTGCCTGCGCACCGCCACGTGAGCGTGCTGCACCGCGGGATGGGCGTGCAGGACCGCCGCGATCTCGGCGGGTTCGACCCGGAAGCCGCGGATCTTGACCTGCGCGTCGGACCGGCCGAGGAACTCCAGCGCACCGCCGGCCTGCCGCCGCACCACGTCGCCGGTGCGGTACATGCGCTCCCCCGCAACGAAGGGGTCGGCCACGAATCGGGATGCGGTTTCGCCCGGTCTGCCGAGGTAGCCGCGGGTCAGCTGATCACCGGACAGGTACAGTTCGCCGGCCACGCCGTCGGGGACCGGCCGCAGCCACGAGTCGAGCACGTAGGCGCGGCTGGGCGACGTCGGCAGGCCGATGGTCGGCGCGTCGTGGTCGGCGATGGCGGCGACGACCGCCTCGACCGTGGTTTCCGTTGGGCCGTAACAGTTGTAGGCCGCCATGCCGGTGCGCGCGCACTCGTCGCGGATCATCGTCCACGCCGGGATGCCGACGGCCTCGCCGCCCAGCGCCAGCACGGCCAGGGGCACGGTGGTCAGCAGACCGCACGCATGCAGTTGGGCGAACATCGACGGCGTGGTGTCGATGAGGTCGATGCCGTAGCGCGCGATGGTCTCGACCAGTGCCTCGGCGTCACGCTGGACGTGGTCGTCGACGATGTGCACGGCGTGCCCGTCGAGCAGGGCGGCCAGCGGCTGCCAGGCCGCGTCGAAGGTGAACGACCAGGCGTGCGCGACCCGCAGCGGGTGACTCAACCGGGCCGCCGCCGGGCGCAACACGTTTCGCGCGTGGTCGTCGGCGTAGGCCAGCAACGCCCGGTGCGTGCCGACGACACCCTTGGGTCTGCCCGTGGTGCCGGAGGTGAACACGACGTAGGCGGCCTGCCCGGGGCGGGCGGGCACCGGCCGGAAGTCGTCGGCCGGCTCATCGGCTGATGCGGCAAGGAAGGCCTCGTCGACGACGACCGACGCACCGCACTGGCCGAGGATGTCGGCGACGCGCTCGTCCGGCATCGCCGGGTCGAGCGGGACGATGACCCCGCCGGACTTGAGCACACCGAGCATCGCGATCACGTAGTGCGGGCCGCGGCCGAGCCGGATCGCCACCGGCGTCTCGGTGCGCACACCGCGTGTGGTCAGGGCGGCGGCCACCCGGTCGGCGGCCTCGTCGAGTTCACGGTAGGTGAGCTCGCCGCCGGACCAGCTCAGCGCGGGCGATCCCAGTTTGCCGCTGGCGGTCTCGTGGAACGCCTCGTGCACACCCCACTGGGCGGGCGGGGCCGCGGCGCCGCGCCGGGTGACCGGCGCCTCGCCGTCGAGCAGAAGCACGACGTCGCGGAGCGGGTTGTCCCAGTTGGCGATCAGCCGTTCGACGGTGGTGAGCAGTCGCGTGCCGAGCGATTCGGGGGTCATCGACCCGAGCGCGCCCTCGATCACCTCGACGAGCACCGTGAGCCGGTCGTCGATCCTGTGCGCGGCGATGGTCACCGGGAAGTGCGAGACACTCTCGAGCGCTGCGGGCCGGAACGTCGCGCCGTTGGCGTCGAAGTCCCCGCCGCCGACGAGCCCGCCCGGCGGGAAGTTCTCGTACACCAGCAGGCTGTCGTACATCTCCCCGACCCCGCCCAGCGCGCGCAGCTCGTTGTGCGGCAGATAGCTGTGGTCGCGCAGCCTGGCCGCCTCGCGTTGCAGCGCAACGCACTGCGCGCCCACCCGGGCCACCGGATCCAGCCGCACCCGCAACGGCACGGTGTTGATGAACAGGCCCACCATCGTCTCGACCCCGGTGAGTTCGCCGGGCCGCCCTGACACCGTCACCCCGAACACCACGTCGTGACGGTCGGTGAACGCCGAAACTAGTGTGGCCCATGCCATTTGCACGAGAGTGCTGACGGTGACACCGTGCGCACGGGCCGCGTCGGACAACCGGCCGGTGGTGGTGCGGTCCAGTTTCAGCTCAGTGCGCCGCGGCTCTCCGGACGGCGGCTCCCCCGCGGTCAGCGCGGGCGTGACGAGGGTGGGCCCGTCGAGGCCGGCGAGGTGGGCGCGCCACAGCTCGCGACTGGCCTCCTGATCGCGGCCGGCCAGCCACCCGATGTAGTCGCGGTAGGGCCGCGGTGGCGGGGGCAGCACACCGGCATCGCCGCCCGAACGGTACAGCGAGATGAGCTCGCCAACGAACAGGGGCAGCGACCAGCCGTCGATGATGATGTGGTGCGCGACGACGACAAGGCGCCAACCGGTGTCGGGCGTTTCGATGAGCAGGAACCGGATCGCCGGCCCGCGGTCGAGTTGAAACGGGCGCCGTCGCTCGTCGGCTTCGAGCGCCGCCACCTCGTCGGCGGCGGCCGTGATGTGTCGCCACGGCACGTCCACCCGGGAGGGCACCAGCTGCACCGGCCTGCTCAGGTCACCGCGCAGGAAGCTGGCCCGCAGGTTGGGATGACGGGCCAGCATCGCGGCGGCGCAGTCGCGGAGCAGCGCCGCGTCGAGTGCGCCGGCGATGTCGGCGGCCATCGCGATGACGTACGGATCGTCGTCGCCGGCGCTCAACTGCGCCAGGGAGAACAGCCCCTGCTGCAGTGGGCTCAGCGCCATCACGTCCTCGACGGCGACCTCGGCGTCTCGCGTGCGCGGTGCTGTCACTGTGCGCCGTCCTGCGACGCCGACCACATCGACGCCACAGCCGCCAGTTCGTCCGCCGACAACCCAGAGGCGGCCATCGGCTCGTGGTGGGTGTCGGGCGTCGCGGGCGCGCCGCCGGCTTCGTCGACGGTCGCGGCCAACGAGTGAATCATCGGCTGTTCGAACACCATCCGCGCGGTCACCGGCAGTCCGAGGTCGCGGGCGCGCGCCGCCAGCTGCACCGCCAGGATGGAATCGCCCCCCAACTCGAAGAAGTCGTCGGTGCGGTTGACCTCGGCCACGCCGAGGACGTCGGCAAGGATCGCGGCCAGCGCCCGTTCGGTGCCGGTGCGCACCGGTTCGGCCGGGCCCGCCGCCGTGGGCGGGCGGCGCTGTTCGCCTGACTCGACGAACTCCAACCGTCCGTCGGGGGTCCAGCGACCGCGCTTGCCGGTGCGGCGCAGCACCGCCCCGTCCTCACCGGCGACGTGCTGGTACACCTCACCGACCACCCCGATCGCGACGGCATCGCGCCAGTGGTCGAGCACGCTGGCCTCGGCTGCCGCGCTGAAGCTTTCGACCAGGCGGCGTTCGTCGCGGTCGGCGATCTGCACGTCGCGCACGCGCTGGTCGGGGTCGGCGGCGAACGCGGCCAGCACGCGAGAAAGCCAGCCGACGAACCGTTCCGCGGTGGCACGTCGGTACAGGTCGGTCCGGTAGATGACGTGCCCTCGGTAGCCGTCCGCTGCGCCGAAGAAGTTCACCGACAAGTCGGCGTGGGCGACGTCGAACGGAGGTTCCAGCGCGGTGAACGTCGTGTCGCCGTCCGGCCCGGACTCGACGAGTCGACATTCGGGCAGCGCGTCGCGCACGTGCACCACGACGCCGAAAAGCGGGTTGCGGGACAGCGATCGCGCGGGCCGCACCGCGTCGACCACCTGATCGAACGGCAGGTCCTGGTGGGCATAGGCCGCCAGCGCGGTGTCGCGGGCGTGCCGCAGCACCTCGCGCAGGGTCGGGTTGTCCCGAAGGTCGTTGCGCAGCACCACGATGTTGACGAAGAACCCGATCAGCGCGTCGAGTTCGGCTTCGGTGCGGCCCGCGACCGGTGTGCCCAGCGGGATGTCCGGCCGTTCACCGGCTTTGTGCAGCGCGAGGGCCACCGCCGCCTGCAGCAGCATGAACTCCGTGACGCCGAGTTCGGCGCTCAGTTCGGCGAACCGGCCCCGGGTTGCGGCGGCGATGCTGAACTCGACCGAATCGCCGTCGCCGCTCACCACCGGGGGCCGCGGGAAGTCCGGCGCCAGACCGGGGTCCTCGTGCAGGCCCGCCAATTGGCGGCGCCAATATTCGCGTTGCGCGACAACGGGTCCGTCGGTGTCGGACAGCAGGGCGGCCTGCCATGCGGCGTAGTCCGCGTACTGCACCTGCAGCGGTGCGAACCGCGGCGACTCGCCGGCGCGCCTGGCGCGGTACGCGGTCAGCAGGTCGGTGTACAACACCATGGCAGACCAGTGGTCGGCGGCGATGTGGTGCACCACCAGCGACACCACATGCGCGTCCGGGGTGGCGAGCACCGCGGCGCGCACGGGCAGGTCACGCTCGAGGTCGACGACGTGCTTGCGCTCCTTGTCGAGTTCGGTGTGCAGCCAGGTCTCGTCCTCGCCGCGGGCACGCCGCACCGTGATCTCCGCCGTCCGGTCGACGATCTGGTACGGCGCACCGTCGATCTCGCGGTAGGTGGTGCGCAGCACCTCGTGCCGGGCCACGACGTCGCGGACCGCCGCGACGAACGCGTCGGTGTCGCAGGGCCCGTCGATGCGGGCGGCGAACGGGATGTTGTTGACCGGGCTCGGACCGTCGACGCGGTACTGGAACCACATGCGCAGCTGGGACGCCGACAGGTGCAGCGGACCGTCATGCGGGACGGCGACCAACCGGGGCCGGGTGTGCTCGGTCGCGGTGGCCGAGTCGATCCGTTCGGCCAGCCGGGCCACGGTGGCGAGTTCGAACACCTCGCGCACGCCGATGTCGACGTTGAACTGAGCACGCAGACCCGCAACGAGTTTGGTGGCGAGCAGCGAGTGCCCGCCGAGGGCGAAGAACGAGTCGTCGGCGCCGACGCCGTCGCGCTCGAGCAGTCGGGCGAAGAGGTCGGCGAGTCGCCGTTCGGTGCCGTCGGCGGGTTCGCGGTAGGCGGCGCCGAAGGCAACCCTGGTGTCTGAGTCGGGGTCGGGCAGCGCCGCACGGTCGATCTTGCCGTGCGCGGTGATCGGGATCTCGTCGAGCACGACGTACGCCGCGGGGACCATGTACTCCGGAAGTGCCGCCGCGACCCGGTTGCGGATGCGCTCGACGTCGACGTGGGTGGCGCTGTCGGCCCCCGTGACGTACCCGACGAGGCTCGGCCCCGCCCCGGGCAGGTCGCAGACCGCCACGACGGCTTGGCCGACGCTCGGATCGACCGAGATCGCGGCCGCGACCTCGCCGAGTTCGATGCGGAATCCGCGAATCTTCACCTGTTCGTCGGCGCGGCCGACGAACTCGATGTCTCCGTCGGCGTTGCGGCGGGCCAGGTCGCCGGACCGGTACAGCCGGCCGCCGGGGGTGAACGGGTCGGCGACGAAGCGTTCGGCGGTCAGGCCCGGTCTGCGGTGATAGCCGCGAGCGACATGCGTTCCGCCGATGTAGATCTCACCGATCACACCGACCGGCACGGGCCGCAGCGCGCTGTCGAGCAGGTGGATCTGCGTGTTGATCTTCGGGGTGCCGATCGGCACGATGCGCGTGCCCTGCTTGCCGTGCACCTTGTAGCGGCTGGCGTTGATCACCGTTTCGGTGGGCCCGTAGAAGTTGTGCAGCAGCGCGTCGAAGGTGTGTTGGAACTTGTCGGCGAGCTCACCCGGCAGGGCCTCACCGCCGATCGGGACGCGCTGCAGCGTCCGCCATTCGTTGACCCCCGGCAGGGACAGGAACAGCCCGAGCAGCGACGGCACGAAGTGCATCGACGTGATGCCCTCGGTGTGCAGCAGGTCGGTGAGGTAGCCGATGTCGCGCAGGCCGTCGGGCCGTGGGATCACCAGTCGGCCGCCGCAGGCCAGCATGCCGAAGATCTCACCGATCGACACGTCGAAGCTGGGTGAGGCGACCTGCAGCAGCCGCTCGCGGTGGTCGATCTCGTAGTCTCCCTTGAACCAGACGAAGTACTCGGCCACCGGCCGGTGCGACACCGGCACGCCCTTGGGCAGGCCCGTCGACCCCGAGGTGTAGATCAGGTAGGCGGTGCTGTCGGGGTGCAGTGCGCGGACCCGCTCGGAGTCGGTCGGATCGGTGTCCGGATAGTCGTCTAGGTTGTGAACTGCCTCGCGGACAACGAGTTTCGGGTCGGAGTCGGACAGGATGAAGGTCAGCCGGTCCTCGGGGTAGGTGGGGTCGATCGGCAGGTATACCGCGCCGGCCTTGAGCACGCCCAGCGCGGTGATCACCAGCTCCGGTGAGCGGTCCAGCAGCACCGCCACCCGGTCCTCGGCCCCGACACCCTGACCGATCAGCCAGTGCGCGACTCGGTTGGCCGCCGCGTTGACCTCGCGGTAGGTGTAGTGGCGGCCCTCGTAGACGACGGCCACCGCGTCGGGGGTGCGGGCCACCTGGTCCTGCACCAGCGCGGTCAGTGTCGTTGCGGGAGCGTCGAACTCCTCTCCCGCCGACACGTGCCGCAGCCACTCGGCATCGGCGGGCCCCATCACGTCGAGCTCCCCGACCGGCCGGTCCGTGTGGGTCAGCGCGTCGTCGAGCAGCACCGCGTAGTGCTCGAGCAGCTGCCGGGCCAGCGACGCGTCGAGGATTTCGACGAGATACTCGGCCTCGACCTCCGCGCCGGTGTCGTCGAACTCGACCATGAAGCCCAGCGGCAGCTGGGTGAGTTGGCCGCGCAGGTCGGCGCGCCGGCACGTGATGCCCGGCGGATTGAACCCGTCACCGTCGGCGCCGCGGACACCGAACGCGACGCGGGTCATGCGCTCCGCGCCGTGCGTGCGGTCCGGATTGAGTTCGCGCACCACGCGATCGAGGTTGACGCGTTGGTGGGCGAAGGCGCCGACCGCGGTGTCGCGGGTGTGCGCCAGCACCTCGCGGAAGGTCTGGCCGGACTGTGGGCGCAGGCGCAGGGCCACGGTGTTGCCGAAGTAGCCGATGACGTCCTCGACGTCGGCGGTCCGGTTCAGCACCGGCGTCGCGACGAGGAAGTCCTCGGCGTGGGTGTAGCGCTGCATCAACACGCCGAACGCGGCGAGCAGCACCATGTACGGTGTCGCACCGGTCTGCCTCGCCAGTGCCGAGATCCGGTCGACCGTGGCCCCGGGCAGCCGCAGCGTGGTGCGCGCCGAACGCCAACTCGTCGGCACCGCAGAGCCGTTGGGCCCCGGCAGCTCGAGTGGTTCGGGCGGGCTTGCCAGCGTCGCGCGCCAGTAGTCGAGATCCTCGTCGACGTGGCCGGCCGTCGGCGCGGGCGCGGCGGCCGGAGCCAACGACTCGCCGGTGTAGGCGCGGGTCAGGTCGCCGAAGAACACCCGCCAGCAGCCGTCGTCCCACGCGATGTGATGGGCGACGAGCAGCAGCACATGCTCGTCGGGCGCGGTACGCACGACGGTGAGCCGCAGCGGGGAGTCCGCGCCGAGGTCGAACGGCGTGCCGAAGTCGCGCTGCGCCAGCACCTCCAGGCGCAGCCGACGCGCATGCTCGGACAGGTCGGTGAGGTCGTGCACCGACCAGCCGGGTGTGAGGTCGCGGTGCACGGTCGGTTGCGGTTCACCGTCGGCATCGGCGGCGTAGGTCGTGCGCAGAATCGGGTGACGCGCGGCGACCGCCCCGACAGCGTCGTGCAACCGCGCCACGTCGAGGTCCCCGGCGATCCGGTAGGACAGGCAGATGTTGAGGATCGCGCCGGTCGGGTCGGCCGCCTGGACGAACCACATGCGGCGTTGTTCGTCGGACAGGCCGGTGGCCGGAGCCACGGCGGCCGCATCGTCGGCCGATCGGAGCCCGCGCTGGGCAAGCCTGCGCCGCAACAGTTCCAGCCGCTGGTCGACCTGCCGCTCTCCGATGTCGACCATGTCAGTCACGTGTGTTTACCTTCTGTCGATCGGGTCGTGCTGTCGAGGCTGGCGATGAGCGCGCCGCCGGTGATGCCGCCGAGCAGGGTGGCCAACGGAACCTTGTGTCCGGTGGTCCGGTGCAGTCGCTTGCGCAGATCGAGCGCCAGCAGCGAGTCCACACCCAGGTCGAGCAGCGGTGTTTCGAGATCGATGGAGGCCGGCTGGAGGTTCAGCACGGCGGCGAGGTCGGCCCGTACCCGCGCGGCGGTGTCACCGCCGGTGTCGGCGGGTGCGGCGTCAACGGACGTCGGGGACGCGGCGGACTGGCTGTCGAGGAACACCTGCAGGCGGTCGTGGTCGGCGGCCAGCAGCAGTGGGTCGTGGGCGTGGTCGCGCAGGCTGGCGGCGACCGCGGCGTCGGGTTCCATCGGTTGCAGGCCCGACCGCTCGATCCTGGCCACTTCGTCGGCGTCGGCGATCCCCGTGCCCCGCCAGAGGCCGTATCTGAGGGCCACGCAGTTCAGGCCCTCGGCCCGCAGCTGGCCCGCCATCACGTCCAGCATCCGGTTGGCCGCCGAGTAGGCGGCGTGTCCTCGACCGCCCCATACACCGGATATCGAGGAGCACAACAGGATTCGCGTGTCCGGGCGCATCGGCCACAGTTCGGCCATGCGCGCCATGCCGCCGATCTTGGCCGCGGTGGTGTGGCCGAACGCCTCGGCGGTGAGCGCGTCGCGGTCGGCGAAGGTCGCGGCCCCCGCGGCGTGGATGAGCAGCGACGCTCCGTCACCGCCATGATCGCGGGCGGCCGCCGCGACGTCCTCGGCGCAGGTGATGTCGCAGGGCGGCGCGACCACGTCCACGCCCGCACTTGTCAGTTCGGCCATGGCGGCGGGGGCGACGCCGCCGCGGCTGAGCAGGACGAGGCGCCGCGCGCCGTGGGCGGCGAGATGACGTGCGAAGTGCAGGCCCACCGCACCGCTGCCACCGGTGATGACGACGTTGTCGAGCACCCCGGTGTCCAGCGACCACACCGGCGCGGGTTCGACGCAGTCGCCCACGGTGCGTACGAATGTGTCGGCCTGCGAAGCACTGTCGCGAACCGCTGCCTCGTGCGTGTCGCCCAGCAGCGCGTCCACCGCGGCCGCGACGACCGCGTCGCCGGGCTCCCACGACGGCAGGTCCAGGTGCCGGAACACCTGGTCGGGCCGCTCGAACCCGAGGCTTCGGTGCATCGCCGCCAGCGCCGCCTGCGCCGGCAACGCCACGGGTTCGTCGGTCCGGACATGCTCCCCGCCGACGGTGACCAGACAGATGGCGCGGCAGGCCGGGCCCGCCGCGTCGACATAGCCGAGCAGTCCGGCGCCGACGAGTTCGGAGATTTCTCGGGCGGACCGTTCGACATCGGGGTGGTCGAGCACCGGCGCCACCGCGACGAGAAGGTCGGCCTCACCGGGTGCGGGCGCCTCGACGGCCCGGTGGCGGTGCAGCGCCGCCCGCAGCCGATCGGCGAGCGCACTGCCGGGGCCGACCAGGTCGACCACCGCGATGCGGCGGACGGCGCCGGACGTCGTGAGTTCGGTTGTCGCCCGCCAGTTTTCGGTGGCGACGGTGAGCCCGTACACCGGTGGCAGCGGCGTGGGATCGGCCCACAGGTGAACGGCACGCATCGGCGCGTTGGGGAAGCCCCGCAGGGGTGGTCGAGTCGTGTCGACGATGTCGGTCCAGCGGTAACCGGCGTCACCGGCGGCGGTGGCGGTGATGTTGGCGGACACGGCATCGACGAGCGCGACATCGCGATGCCCCGAGCCGACGACCACACAGCCGTCGTCACCGAGCAGGTCGCCCAGTGCGAACAGCAGCGCCGGATGCGCCGACATCTCGATGTAGCGTCCGACGCCGTGCCCGCGCGCGGCCGTGACCGCGCGGTCGAATCGCACGGTGTCGCGCAGGTTGCGGTACCAGTAGTCGCCGAACCCGGTGCCCGCGGGCACCGGCGCCCCGGTGGTCGAGCCGACGAACTCCACGGCGCTGTCGGTGAACTCCCCGTCCGGCAGCAGCGCGGCGAGGTCGGTGCGCAACGGCTCCAGGGCGCTGGTGTGGCCGGGATAGTCGACGTCGAGGTGCCGCGCGAACAGGCCGTCGCGCGCCGCCCTGCTGACCAGCGCGGCGATCGCGTCACGCTCCCCCGACACCACCACCGAAGTGGACGCGTTGACCGCGGACACCTCCAGCCAGCCGGGAACGTCGGCGATCAGCCGTTCGGCGTCGGTCGACGAGACGCCCAGTGCCGCCATGCCGTAGCCGCCCTGGAGGCGCTCGACGGCCGTCGCCCGCGCGATGACGACGGCGGCGGCGTCGGGCAGTGCCATGCGGCCGGCCACGTAGGCGGCCGCGACTTCGCCGAGACTGTGCCCGACCGTGACGTCCGGGGTGATGCCACCCCAGCGCCAGACGTGGGCCAACCCCACCGCATGGGCGAACTGCGCGCCCTGGATCTGCACCTGCGGCCAGTCTCCGTCGGCGGAGCGGGCGATCAGATACGGCAGCGGCGACCGCTCCCCCGCCACGACGAACGCTTCGGCGCAGCGGTCCACGTGGCTGCGGTACACCGCTGAGCGCCGGTAGGCGTCGGCCCCCATCGACGGCCACTGGTTGCCCTGGCCAGGGAACACGAAAGCCGTTCGCGTGAAGCCGGATTCGCGGGCATAGGTGACCAGCGCGTGCTCGGTGCCGGCGATCACCGCGCGCAGCCCATCGGCCAGTTCGGCGGTGTCGGCCGCCCGCACGACCGCACGGTGCCTGCGCAGCCTGCGGGTCCGCAGCACGGTGGCCGCCACGGCCTGCACCTCGGGCCGTCGATCGAGGTGGCGCAGGATCGCCTCGGCGTCGGCCCTGATGAGGTCGTCGGCGTGTGCGCTCAGCACGACGGGTACGCGCCCGTCGGGCAGGCCGGCCACCGTCATGCCGCCTCCGCACCCGACGGGATGGAGACGATGACGTGCGCGTTGGTGCCGCTCATACCGAACGCGGTCACGGCGGCAAGGCGTTGCCCGTCGACCGCGGGCCACCCTGCCGGTTGCGACGCCAGCCGCAGACCCTGTCCGTCCCAGTCGATTTCGCGGCTCGCGTGCTCGCTGTGCAGGGTGGCCGGTACGGTGCCGTGCTCAGCGGCGATCAGCACCTTGGCCAGTCCCAGCCCACCCGCGGCGGCCTGGGTGTGCCCGAGGTTCGACTTCACCGAGCCCAGCAGCGCACCTTCGCCGGGTGCGGTGGCTCCGTAGGTCTGGGCGAGCGAGTGCAGTTCCGTGCGGTCGCCGAGCCGGGTCCCGGTGCCGTGCCCCTCGATCATCCCGATGTCCTCGGCCTGCACACCGCTCTGCTCGAGCGCACGGCGGAACAACCGGGCCTGCGCCTGCCCGCTCGGGGCGGTCAGGCCGGCGGACCGGCCGTCCTGGTTCAGGCAGGTGGCGCGCAACTCCGCGAGCACGCGGCGGTTCTCGCGACGAGCGGCCGAACGCCGCTGCAGCACGAACATCGCCGCGCCCTCGGCCCAGACGGTGCCGCTGGCCTGTGCGCTGTAGGGCCGGCAGTGGCCGTCGTCGGACAGCGCATGCTGTTTGGCGAACTCGACGAAGAATCCCGGCGAACCCATCACACAGACGCCACCGGCGAGCGCCAGGTCGCAGTCGCCCGACCGCAGCGCCTGCGCCGCGGTGTGCACCGCCGTCAGCGCCGACGAGCAGGACGTGTCGATGGTCAGCGCTGGACCGGCCAGGCCCAATGTGTAGGCGATCCGTCCGGAGATGACGCCGAGGGCGGTTCCCGACATCAGATGCCCGGTGAGATTGGAATACTCGGCGAGATCGGGCCCGTACCCCAGCACCGACGCGCCGACGTAGCAGCCGGCGTCATGGCCGGCGAGGTCGTCGGGATTGATGCCGCCGTTCTCCAGCGCGCGCCACGCCACCCGCAGCGCCACCCGCTGCTGCGGGTCCATGGCGACCGCCTCGCGGGGCGAGATGCCGAAGAACTCGGGGTCGAAAGTGGCTGCGGTGCCAAGGAATCCGCCCAGGTCGCAGATCCGCTTGAAGCCGTCGCGCGCGGAGCCGTCGAGAACGTCGCGAACCCGCCAGCCGCGGTCGCGCGGAAACGGACCCAGGGCTTCGCGCCGTTGCGACAGCAGCGCCCAGTAGTCGTCGGCGGTGGCGATGCCCCCGGGGGCCTCGATCGCCATGCCCACGATGACGATCGGGTCGCCGGCAGTGCTTCCTGGCCCGCTATCCCGCATTGACCAGCTCCGCGACTGCGTCGACGTTGTCGTCGAGATAGAAGTGTCCGCCGTCGAACACCGAAAGGGTGAACGCACCGTCGGTATGAATCTGCCAGCGGCGCAGCATGTCCTGGCTCACGCGGTGGTCGTCACGGCTGGCGAGCGCGTGGATGTCGGCGCGCAGCCGCACGTCGGTTCCGCAGGCATAGCGGTTGAACGCCAGGTAGTCGGCACGCACCGCCCGCACCAGCAGGTCGATGAAGTCCTCGTCGGCCAGCAGGCGGGGGTCGGTGCCGCCGAGATCGATCATGTTGGCGACGATGTCGGCATCGGCGGTCGGAAGGCGCGGTGACGTCGCGATCGTGGACGGCGCCTGGCTGGCCGACACCCAGAGCTGCCGGACGTCGACGCCGTGTCGCTCGGCGACGCGGGCGAATTCGAACGCGATCACCGCGCCCATGCAGTGGCCGAACAGGCGCAGCGGTCCCAGCCTGGCCCAGTCACCCGCCGCGAAGAGATCCGCGGCCAACTCCTCGACGGTGTCCGGGGCGGGATGGCTCAACCGGTCCGCCCGCTGGGGGTACTGCATGACGAACGCGTCACCGCCACCCCGGCACAGCGCGAACCCCAGCGCCCGGTAGGCCGCGGCGGCCCCACCGGCGTGCGGGAACACGATCGTCGCATCGCGTGACGGCCGCCCGGGCGAGCGCTTGATCCAGGGCTTGAAGACCTGTTCCTCGATCATCGTTGCGGGTCCGCAGCGAAAACACGCATCCAGGTCCTCCGGGGAATTAGCGCAGGCTGTCCTAAGTCGTCGGTGAGGTTACCCTATCCTTCCCCGATCGGAGACGTTTACCTCCGGGTCTGTGCCCACCGGCCTACGAGGCGTCGTCGGACGCTCCGTAACGTGAGGCTGTCGGCTAGCGGAAAGGATGAACGGCATGGATCTGGCGGGCGTCGGCATTTGGAGTTCGCAGTTGCGCTACGGCGATCAGGGCGAGGCCGCCGAGGCCGCCGCGGAGTTGGAGGCGCTCGGCTTCGAGGCGCTGTGGATCCCCGACGTCGGCGGTCCGGTTATGGACTCGGTGGAGCACCTGCTGTCGGCGACGGAGAACGTCGTCATCGCGACCGGCATCCTCAACCTGTGGATGCACGAACCCGCCGATGTGGCGGCCCGCTACGCGCAGCTGACCGCGGCACACGGAGAGCGGTTCCTGCTGGGCATCGGCGTGAGCCACGCACCGCTCATCGACTCCAGGGAGCCCGGGCTATACCGCAAACCGCTGGCCGCCACCCGCAAGTACCTCGACGGGATCGATGCCACCGAACAGCCTGTGCCCGTGGCCAATCGAGTGCTCGCAGCGCTGGGTCCGAAGATGCTCGAGCTCGCGGCGACCCGGTCCCGCGGCGCGCATCCCTACCTCGTCTCCCCGGACCACACCCGCTACGCGCGTGAGCACCTCGGCGAGGGCCCCCTGCTGCTGCCCGAGCAGACGGTCCTGCTCACGACCGACGCGGACGAGGCCCGCGCGCTGGGAACCGATTGGCTGCGTTCCTATCTCGCACTGCCGAACTACGCCAACAACCTGCTGCGCTCCGGCTTCACCGAAGACGACGTGACGTCGGTCAGCGACCGGTTGTTCGACGCGATCATCGCCTGGGGAGACGAGGAGACGGTGTTGCGCCGCGTGCAGGAGCACCGCGACGCGGGCGCCGACCACGTCTGCGTTCAGGTTCTCACCGCCGACCCGCGCGAGTTCCCCCACGAGCAGTGGCGACGGCTGGCCGCGGCCCTAGGCTGACGACTCGAGCTCGGAAAGCACCGCGGCGCTGTCCATTCCGGCCACCTCGAGGTACACCTCCGCGACCGCGGTGAGCCGCTCGGCGTCCGACTCGCGGGCGAGAAGTCGCTCGGCGAGACCGGCCACGCAGCGGGTGGCGAACATGTCGGTCACCAACACCGTGGGAGTGTCGAGCCAGTCGCGGACGCGGGCGATCACCTGCGTCGCCAGCACCGAATCACCGCCAAGCGAGAAGAAGTCGTCGTCGACGCCGATCCCGCCGGCGTCGACGTCGAGCACCTCGGCGACGATCGCGGTCAGCGCGGACTCCAGCGGGCCCGCTGGTGCCCGATAGGCCTGCGCCGCAGGCGGTTCGGCCTCGGCCAGCAGTCGCGCCACCGCCCGGCGGTCGATCTTGCCGTTGACGGTGAACGGGATGGTCCCGGCGATGACGATGACCTTGGGGATCATGTGCGCCGGGACGAGGCCGGTCAGCACCGCCGCGACGGTCTGCGCGTCGACGGCCGGATCCCCGCTGCGCACCAGCGCCGCCAGCGCCTCCCGTTCGCCGGGGACGACGGCGGCGACCGCCGCATCGACGCCCGGCACGCGCTTGAGCGCCGCCTCCACCTCGCCGATTTCGACGCGGTAGCCGCTGATCTTGACGCGATGGTCGATACGGCCGACGAACTCCAGCGTGCCGTCGGGCCAGTATCGCGCGAGATCGCCGGTGCGGTACCACCTCCGGCCGTCGTGCTCGACGAACTTCTCGGCCGTCAGATCGGGCCGCCCGCGATAACCGCGGGCGATGCCCCGTCCGCTGAACCACAGCTCACCGGGCACCCAGTCCGGGCAGTCGGTGCCGTCGGCGGCCACGACGCGGCAGACGTTGTTCGGCAACGGCATGCCGTACGGCACCGACGTCCAGTGCACCGGCAGATCGTCGACCTCACAGATGGTGCCGTGCACCGCGGTCTCGGTGGCTCCGCCAAGGCCCGCGGCGCGCACCCCCTGGGCCGAGTGGCGAAGTCGGCGAATTAGTTCCGGACGTACCCAGTCGCCGCCCAGCAGGACCACCCGCAGGCTGCGCAGCCGGTCGCCGCCGACCTCGAGCAGCATGTCCAGCCACCCCGGCATCCAGTTCAGAAACGTCACACTGTGTTCGGCGATCAACCGCGCCCAGACGTCGGGGGCGCGGCGCTGGTCCTCGTCCACCACGACGACCGCTCCGCCGGCGCGCAGGATAGCGAAGATCTCCAGCACCGACATGTCGGCCTCCAGCGATGCCAGCGCCAGGCTGCGGTCCGTCGCGTCGAGACCGAACCGGTCGGTGACGACCTCGACGGTGTTCATCACTGCGTCGTGCGTCAGCTCGACGCCCTTGGGTTCGCCCGTCGACCCCGACGTGAACAGCACGTAAGCAAGGGCATTCGGATCGACGGGGCCGACCGGCCCGTCGCCCTCGTGTCGCACGGCGTCGGCCACGGCGATGGCAGGCACACCGAGCTGCACTGGGCCGGCCCCGCCGCACACCAGCACCGCCGAAACACCGCTGGTCGCGAGGATGCGCGCGGTCCGCTCCACGGGCTGGTCGGCGCCGATCGGCAGGTACGCCGCCCCGGCGGCGAGGATGCCCAACACCGCGGGGATCTGCTCGGCGCACTTCGGCCCGATCAGCGCGACGAGGTCACCCGGTCGAACTCCGTTGTCGCGCAATGACGCCGCGACACCGAGTGCGCGACGGCGCAGTTCGCCGTAGCTCATCGCGCCGTCGCTACTGAACACCGCGGGGGCCTCGGGCGCGACATCGGCGTTGCGGAAGAACCCGTCGTGCAACGCCTCTCGGCTGGGTGGTGCGGTGGCGCCGTTCGCGGCCCCGCGGACGACGCGCTGCGCCTCGGGCACCGCGGGCGGGTCGGGCCGGTCCCATGCGGTGTCGTCGGTGGCCAACCGGGTCAATTCCGCGAGATGGTAGGCGAACATCGCGTCGGCGACGCCGGGCCGGAACGCGTCGACGCGGACGTCCCAGTTGATCATCAGGCCGTCGGCCAGCGGGGTCGCCTGCGCGTCGATGAGCACCTGCGGGCCCTGGGAGATCGTCCAGACCGGCGCACCGAACTGGTCGGTGACCTCGCCGGCGAACAGGTCACCGAGTCCCAGTGCGCTGGTGTACACGATCGGCGCGAGCGTCTGGCTGCCGCGATGACGACCGAGGTCGCGCAGCACCGACAGGCCCGAGTAGCTCGAGTGCCTTGCGGTGCTGTGCAGCGTCTCCTGCACGGCCCGCGCCCGCTGCGCGGGTGTGCGTGCCGTCGACACGTCGATGTCGAGCATCAGCGACGAGGTGAAGCATCCGACGAGCTTCTCGACGTCGGGGTGGAAGGGTTCGCGGCCGAACATGGGCAGGTTCAACAGGAACCGTGGACTGCTCGACCACCGCGCCAGCGCGTTGGAGTACGACGCCGCCACCGCCATCGCGGGCGTGATCCCGCGGCGGTGCGCCGCGGCGAACAGCGCGTCCCTGATCGGCACGTCGAAGATGTGCCAGAGTCGCACGCTGCGGCGGGGATCTTCCTGCTCGGCCGGCGGGACGAGCGGCAGCGCGGGCGCTTCGGGGAGTTCGGGGATCCGCTCGGCCCACCAGCGAAGGTCCTCGTCGGAGGGCCCGGGATCGGCCGCCGTCAGCGCGGCGCGGTATTCGCGGTAGGTGTAGCCGAGTTCCGGCAGGTCCCCGCCGCGGTAGAACACCGCCAGGTCGGCCATGAACTTTCGGTAGCTCACCGCGTCGGCGGCGTTCATGTCCATGTCGACGTGCAGGCGGGTGCGCCCTTCGGGGAGCAGCGTCAGGCTGAGTTCCAGCACGTCGCCGTCGAGGATCTGATGCGACTTCGCCCGGCGGATCGCTTCGAGCCGTTGCCCGGCCGCCTCGGCGTCGAGCTCGCGCAGGTCGTGGACCGTGACGGGGAGGCCCCGGTCGCCGATGCGCTGGGTGCCGTCGGGCAGGATCTCCACCCGCAACATCGGATGGCGGGCAACGAGTTTCGCCGCCGCGGCGCGCAGCCGTCCGGGATCGACGCCTGCGCCGTCGAACTCGACGTAGAGGTGGGCGGCCACGCCGCCGAGTTGTTGGTCGGCGTTGCGGCCCAACCACATCGCGTGCTGCATCGGCGCCAGCGGGAACGCCGCGTCGGCGGCGGCGCCGCGTTCGGGTGCGGTGCCGGACGCGGGCCGGCTGTCGCCGCGGCGTTCGGCCACCAAGGCCGACCAGGCCGCCACGGTGGGGTTCTCGGCGAGCGCGGCGAAGTTGACGTCGATGCCCTGCTTACGCCATCGTCCGGACAGCGACATCATCCGGATCGAGTCGAGGCCCGATGCGATCAGGTCGGCGTCCGGGTCGACCGCGTCGGGGGTCACGCCGAGAAGTTCGGCGACCTCCTCACGCACGGTTTCCCGACTGGTCTCAGCAACACTCACGCCATCCTCCGAATTAGTGCAGGCTGCCCTAACTAACCCGGGGAACGCTACCTTATATTCGAGGCACCCACACACCTACCCCGAGGGGCCCGATCCGCCATGAGCACCGGCTTCGAACAGCGCATCACCGCAGAATCATCAGCTCGGCCGAGCGATCTCACGACCGGCTTCGTGCCGTTTCCGGCCGGCCGAGCCGAGGAGTACCGGCGAGCGGGCTACTGGACCGATCGCCCGCTGGATTCGATCCTCGGCGACGCGGCGGCCGCATGGCCCGACCGCACGGCGGTGATCGACGAGACCGTGGGATACACGTTCGCCGAACTGGACGCGCGCGCCGACCGCATCGCGGCGGCGCTGGCCGATCGCGGCATCTCCCCCGGCGACCGCATGCTGCTCCAACTCCCCAACACGTGCGAATTCGCCGTCGCGCTGTTCGGCGTGCTGCGCGCGGGCGCCGTTCCGGTGATGTGCCTGCCCGGGCACCGCTCGGCAGAACTCAATCATTTCGCTGCGACCAGCGGCGCCGTCGGCCTGATCGTCCCCGACACCGTCGCGGGTTTCGACTATCGCGACCTCGCCGGCGAGCTCATCGCCGCCAATCCGGGCCTGCGACACGTGTTCGTCGACGGCGAGCCCGGCGACTTCGAATCCTTCTCGGCGCTGGCCGGATTCGACGGGCCACTGCCACACCGTGCCCGCGTCGACCCCGATTCGCCTGCCCTGCTGCTGGTATCGGGCGGCACCACCGGGCTGCCGAAGCTGATCGCCCGCACCCACAACGACTACGTCTACAACGCGACGGCCAGCGCTCGGGAGTGCCGGATGACCGGGGACGACGTGTATCTCGTCGTGTTGCCTGCCGGGCACAATTTCCCGCTGGCATGTCCGGGCATCCTGGGGTCGATGACCGTCGGCGCCACAACGGTTTTCACCACCGACGCCAGCCCGGAATCGGCCTTCGCGGTGATCGACCGCCACCGCGTCACCGTCACGGCCCTCGTCAACGCGCTGGCCAAGGTGTGGACACAGGCATGTGAATGGGAACCGGTTCTCCCGACGACACTGCGCCTGGTGCAGGTGGGCGGATCACGGATGACCCCGCAGGAGGCCGACTACATTCTGGGCGGGCTGACACCGGGACTGCAGCAGATCTTCGGGATGGCCGAGGGCATGCTGAACTTCACCCGGCCCGGCGATCCCGTCGACGTCGTGGTCAACACGCAGGGCCGGCCGATGTCCGCACACGACGAGATGCGGGTGGTCGACGACACCGGGGTGGAGGTCGCGCCCGGCGAGGAGGGCGAGTTGCTGGTGCGCGGCCCGTACACGTTGAACGGCTACTACCGCGCCGACGAAGCGAACGCACGGTCCTTCAGCCCCGACGGCTTCTACCGCACCGGCGACCGGGTGCGCATCTTCGCCGACGGCGCCCGGGCCGGTTACGTCGAGGTCACCGGCCGCATCAAGGACGTCATCCACCGCGGCGGTGAGACCGTCTCGGCGTCGGACCTCGAGGAGCACCTCTTCGCGCACCCGGCGATCTACGCCGCGGCGGCGGTGGCGCTACCCGACGATTTCCTGGGTGAGAAGATCTGCGCCGCAGTGGTTTTCCAGGACGCACCGATCACGCTCGCCGAGCTGAACCGGTTCCTCGACGACCGCGGCGTATCGGCGCACTGCCGACCCGATGTGCTGGCGCCGCTGCCGGCCCTGCCCATGACCGCGATCGGCAAGGTGGACAAGAAGAAGGTCGTCGCGCAGTTGGCGTCCTGACCCGTCAGGACACCTCCACCTGCTCGGCCACGTCGGGCGAGGTCAGCAGTTCGACGATCCGGTCGGAAACCGCTGCGGCCGTGGGGTGTTCCCACAACAGTGTGGGTGGCAGCGACAGCCCGGTCCGTTTCTCCAGGGTCCGCAGCAGCCCGACGGTCATGATCGAGTCGACGCCGACCTCCACCAGCGGGAGCCCCGTGTCGACATCGCCGTCGGAGAACCCCAGCTGGGCGGCGACCGCGGCGATCACCAGGCGGGTCACCCGCTCCGGGGCGGCGTCCTCGCCGACGAGGGTGGCGACCGGCGCCTCGCCGGCGTCGTCCTCCTCCGTCGGGGCCACCTCGGCCAGCATCGGCACCGCGGCGGCGGCCGGGAGCACCGGCAGCACAACCACGTTCGACTGGTCGTCGCGCATCGCGAGGTCAAGCGCCCGCATCGCCTCGTCTGCGCCGATCGTGTCCATGCCGAGCGCGTCCAGCTGTGCTGCGACGAAGCCCGAGGTCGATCCCATGCCCAGGCCTCGCCACGCCGTCCACGCCACGCTGACGGTGCGGTCGCCGAGGCGGCGGCGGTGCCGGGCCATCGCGTCGAGGAAGGAGTTCGCGCACGCGTACGCCCCCTGACCGGGGAAGCCGGCGAGATAGCCGCAGGACGAGAACAGCACCATCCAGTCCAACTGCTCGGGCGGAAACACCTCGTGCAGAGTCAGTGTCCCGTCGACCTTGGGGTGCATCGTCGCGTGGAAATCCTCGGGGGTGGTGTTGACCAGCAGGGCGCCCGCCTCGACGCCGGCGGCGTGGATCACGCCGCGCACGGGCGGCAGGTCACGTAGCGCCGCGCGCAGCACGTCGGCGGCCCCCGGCGCGCCGATGTCCACCGGAACGGCGTGGACGGACACGCCGCGTTCCTCGAGGGCCGCGACGGTGTGGATCAGCTCCGAGTCACCGCGCCACTCGGACCGGTCCGGTATGCCGGACCGGGACAGCAGCACCAGTCGCCGCGCGCCGATGTCGGCCAGTCGCTGCGCCATGCGCAACCCCAATACGCCGGTGCCCCCGGTGATCACGTACGTGCCACCGGCCGAGCACCGCATCGGCGCGCCCGCGCCGCGCCCGGCGGGCGCCAGGCGTGCCGAGTGCGCGACCCCGTCGCGCACCACCACGACCGGGTGCCCCTGCACCGAGGACAGCACCCCGACGGGCAGACCGGCGGTGGCCACGTCGAGGACGCCGCCGAACACCTCCGGGTGTTCGGCCGCGGCGACCCGGGCCAGTCCCCACAGTGGCGCGTGCACCACGTTGGCGCCCTCGTACACCTCGTGGGTCAGGATCCACATCCGGGCCCTCACACCCTCGTCGAGCATGACCCGCAGCGTCCGCGTCGCCAGCGCGACCGACTGCTCGGGCGAATCGTGCGTCCGCGGGATCATCAGCACGACGGCATCCCGCCCCAAAACCGCTGCCGACGAGGCGATCTCGGCCGGTTCGTCGCACGCCGAGTACGGCACGTCGGCAGCCGCCAGCTCGCGGACGGCAACGTCGCGGCTGCCTGTGTCGCCGCCGACGACCACCACCGCGGTGGGCCTGCTGTCCTCGCGCCACGGCACCGGATACCACGCCACCCGGTGCAGCATGCGCGAAATGTCGCTGCCCGAGGGATTCTCGAGTTGCTCGAACGCCATCCCCGTCAGCGACGCGAGCACCGTGCCGGACTCATCGGCCAGCAGCACGTCGGTCGTCGTGGTGCCGGCGCGACGCCGCACATGCAGCAGGGCAACCCCGGGCGCGCGGCCGTGGACCTGCACCCGCTCGATGCTCGCGGGCATCCGCAGCCGCGGCGGACCGTCGAACACCGTCGACGCCGCCGACGTCGCCGCGTCCAGCAGCGACGCCCAGGTGGCGGGGGCCGACCCGTCGCGGTGGGCGCCGACCCTTGCGAGCAGTTCGCCGTCGCCGCCGTGCATTTCGAGGATCTGCCAGTCGAACCCCATCGCGGCGACGCCCAGCGTGGCCAGCGTGTCGACCACGTGGTCCATCGGCAGCACCCGGCTGCAGCGCCCGCGCGCGGCGGCTTCGTTGAGCACCCGGCCGAGCAGGTCCTCGATGTCGTCGTCGGCCGCGGCCACCGCGCTGCTGTGGGTCAGCCAGCCCCCGTCGTCGGCGCCGTCGTCGTCGTCGACCAGGCGCGTGGCCAGGGTGAGCCCGCGGTCCTGCAGCACGACCTGGACGTCGCGGGCGCGCCCCGGCGCCACCGGCGTGCGCAGCCGGACGTCGACCAGATCGGTGCCCGCGCGGTCGGGTCGGGTGTTCAGGCCCGCCGCCGCGCCGAGGAAGGTGTTGACGATGACCGCGGCGGGCACGATCTCGGTGCCCTTGACCGGATGGTCACCCGGATAGGGCCGGGTGCTCATGTCCAGGCGGGTCTGCCACATCCTCGACGCGACGGCTCCTGTCACATCGGTTCGGCCGCCGAGCAGCGTGTGGCCGTCCACGTCGTGCACGCCGCGGCCGCCGGGCGGTGTCGTCGGGGTGCGCCAGTAGCGTCGGTGTCGCCACTGCGTCACCGGCAGGTCGTCGGCCCACGGCGCGGTGGCGTCGATGCCGTGGGCGACCGGCGCGCCGTGGCAGTGCAACGCGGCCACAGCCGTTGCGACCGAAGCGGTTTCGGGCCGTTCGCGACGCAGCAGCGGGATCACCGCATGATCGTCGATGCCGGTGTGGGCCAGGGTTTCGGCGATCGAGTGCGCGACCACCGGGTGCGCCGACACCTCCAGGAAGATCCGGTGCCCGTCCTCGATCGCCGCCGCAACGGCCTCGGCGAACCGCACGCGGTCGCGCAGGTTCGCCACCCAGTAGTGCCGGTCCCGTGGCGCTGGCGACCGCGGGTCGGCCAATGCCGTGGTGTACAGCGGTGTTTCGGCTTCACGCGGAGGCGGCAGCTGCGCGGTGAGGCGGGCGAGTTCACCGGTGAGCCCGTCCATGGCGGGGCTGTGGAACGCGACGTCGGTGTTGACGCGGCGCACCATCACGCCCCGCTGCGTCCACTCCTGGCCGGCCGCCGCCACGGTGGCCGCGGTGCCCGACACCACCGTCGATTCGGGCGACGCGCTGATCGCCGCCACGATGTCGGTTCGTCCGCTCAAGCGGCGTTGTGCCTCGGCGAACGGAAGGCGCACGAGTGCCATTGCCCCCTGTCCCGCCACCGACCGGAAGCCGCGAGCCCGGTAGCACGCCACCGCCGCGCCGGTCCTCAGGTCGAACACCCCGGCCGTCACGCACGCGGCGACTTCGCCGACCGAATGCCCGATCACGGCAGCGGGTTTCACGCCGCGACTGCGCAGCACGGCCGCGAGGCCGACCTGCATCGCGAACGTCAGCGCCTGCACCCGGTCGGTGCCGCCGAGCTCACCGGTGGTGAGCGCCTCGCGGGCCGAGAAGCCGAGCTCCGCCTCGAACACCGGGTCGATCGTGTCGACGATTGTCGCGAATTCCGGCGCTGTGGAGAGCAGTTCGCGGCCCATCCCGCTCCAGTGCGAGCCGTGGCCGGAGAACACCCACACCGCGCCCTCGGCAGCCGACGGCAGCACCGTCCCGGTGACCACCGCGGGGTCCGGGGTGTCGGCGGCCAGCGCGGCCAGACCCGCGGTCGCCGCCTCGAGATCGTCGGCGATCACCGCCGCGCGGACCTGGTCATGCGCGCGGCGCGCCCACAGGGTCGCGGCGAGCCGGTCGAGCGAGTCGCTGCTGTCGCGGAAGCGCTCGGCGAGCGCGCCGGCCTGGGCGCGCAACCGTGCGGTCGAGCGCGCTGAGACCGGGAGGATCACCGGAACTGACTGTGGCGCAAGGGGTTCAGAGCCGGTCCAGGCCGGCGCCTCCTCGAGAAGAATGTGCGCGATGGTGCCGCCGTATCCGTAGCCGCACACCGCCGCCCGGCGCGGCGCATCCGCGGTGCGCTGCCACGGTTCGGCCGCGGTCGGCACCCGCAGTCCGCTGTTCGTCCAGTGGACGGCCGGGGTCAGCGTCGTGATCCCCGCCGTCGGCGGGATGGTCTCGTGGTGCAGGGCGAGCGCGGCCTTGATGAGCCCGACAACACCTGCGCCTCCTTCGAGGTGGCCGACGTTCGGTTTCACCGAGCCGATGCGGCACGGCTCGTCGGCGGGGCGGTCGGCGCCGTAGACCGAGGCGAGCGCGCGCACCTCGGTGGGGTCACCGGTCGGCGTCCCGGTGCCGTGCGCCTCGATGAAGCCGACGCTCGCGGGGGCCACCCCAGCGGATCGGCAGGCGCGCCGGAACATGTCGGCCTGCGCGTCGCCGTTCGGCGACATGATGCCGACGGTGCGGCCGTCCTGCGCGACGGCGCCGCCGCGCACGAGCGCGTACACGTGGTCCCCGTCGCGGACCGCGTCGGCGAGGCGCTTGAGCACCACCACCCCGGCGCCCTCGCCGCGCCCGTAACCGTCGGCGGCGGCGTCGAAGGTCTTGCAGCGCCCGTCGGGCGCGGTCGCCCCGGCGACGTCGAGCACGCGGGTCAACCCGGGACCGATCAGCGCGCTGACGCCGCCGGCCAGCGCCAGCGACGTCTCGCCGGACCGCAGCATCTGGCAGGCCTGGTGCACCGCGACCAGCGAGGCGGCGCAGGCGGCGTCCAGCGCCACACTGGGACCGCGCAGGTCCAGCAGGTGAGAGACCCGGTTGGCGATGCCGCACAGCGAGGTGCCGATCCCGGTCCAGGCCTCGATGCCGGTGAGGTCCTCCATGATGAGCTTGCCGTAGTCGTCGGAGTTGACACCCATCAGCACCGCGGTGTCGCTGCCTGCCAACGCTTTCGGCGATACGCCTGCGTGTTCGAGTGCCTCCCAGCTGACTTCGAGCGCGAGCCGCTGCTGCGGGTCCATCAACTCCGCTTCGCGCGGCGACACCGCGAAGAACTCGGCGTCGAACCCGGGCAGGTCCGCGAGGAAGGAGCCGAGCCTGGTGACGTCCTTGAGCACCGCGGCGTTGCGCGGGTCGCGGCGCAGGTAGGGCTCCCAGCGCTCCTCAGGAACTTCGCTGACGTCGCTGCCGCCGTCGAGCAGGAAGCGCCAGAACTGCGCGGGCGTCCCGACGCCACCGGCCAGCCGGCAGCCGAAGCCGACGATCGCGATCGGTTCGGCCACGTCAGCTGGACCTCGGGCCCATCGAAGTCTGGATAGCCTTGCCTAAGAACTCAGCCGCCATGGCGGCAATCTTGGCATAACCGCGCTGATCTTTGGGACCCACGCGCGGCCGTCGACGGTGGCGCCGGTCACGTTGCGAGCGTCGCCGACGCGGTTGCTACAGCGTGCGGATCGCCAGCGGCTCGTCGCTGCCGGACACCCGGATGTCGACGCTGCGGATCTGGGAGGTCGGAATGCTCGTGGCGGCCGACAACCCGGTGGCCTCATCACCGGCCGGGCGCCACGATCCGACGGTCTCTTGCGCGCCGTCGCGCGTCGTCACCACGATGTCGTAGCTCTCGACGTCGCGCGCCCAGTCCGTGGTGTACTCGCACGCCCAGCTGAGCTCGGTGCCCCACTTCTTCTCGGTCACGGCCAGTTGCGCGGTGAGCCCCTGGCCTGGCGTCTGCTGCATGGGCTGCATCGCCACGGTCTGCACGGAGGGCTGCTCCCGCGGGAACACCGTCGACCCCACGACACCGCCGACGATGGCGAGCGCCGCCGCCGACGCGACCGCGGCCACGAGCACCGTGCGCCGGGACCGCCGTTGCCGTTTCGCCGCGGCCCGGGCCAGCGAGGCGACGTTGTCGGGCCGCTCGGCCTCAGGCGCGCCGCCGCCACCGAGGTCGGTCAACGCCACGGCCTCGTCGCGGCTCAGTGCGTTGAGGATGCCGGGCATGCCGGCGAGCTCGGTCAGTTCGGCGGCCCGTTGCGGGTCGGAAGCGACGTAGTTCTCGTAGGTGCGCCGGTCCTGCTGGCTCAACGCGCCGAGCACGTAGGCGGCGTCCCATTCGGCGACGTCGTCGTCCGGCATGCGATCGGTCATCGGACCACCCCCCTTTCCTGCAGCGCAATTCGCAACGCGCGCAACGCGTAATGAAGTCTGGATTTCACGGTGCCCTCGGGTATCCCCTCCTGCTGGGCGATATCGGCGACGGTCTGGCCGAGGTAGTAGGCCCGCACGATCGCGGTGCGGTGGTCCGGGCTCAACGACTGCAACGCGTCGGAGAGGATCCACTTGTCGAACGCGGGACCGATCGCGTCCACCGACGGCCGTTCGGGGATGTCGTCGGTCTGCAACTCGCGGCTGTAGCGCGCGCTGCGGCGGTCGTCGATCACGAGGTTGCGCGCGACGGTGAACAACCACGCGCGGGCCGACTCGCTGGGCTGCTGCAGGATCTCCGGCTTGCGCCACAGCCGCAGCAGCGACTCCTGCACCACGTCCTCGGCGAACGGCATGTCGCCGCGCGTCAACCGCAGCACGTAACGCAGCAGCGCCTGGCTGTGCTCGTCGTGGATCGCGCGCAGCAGCGCGGCCT
This sequence comes from Mycobacterium sp. B14F4, assembly GCF_039871645.1. NCBI lineage: Bacteria > Bacillati > Actinomycetota > Actinomycetes > Mycobacteriales > Mycobacteriaceae > Mycobacterium > Mycobacterium sp. B14F4. The sequence goes on from NZ_JBDPMF010000010.1 coordinate 72,672, forward strand.
GGTCCGGCTCAGTCAACGCACACCCTTGATCTCCCGTCGTCGATGACCACAACGGAACACACCCGCCAATCGTTCACCACCACCGCCGCCGAACGTGGATTACCGCTCGAAATTCTGCGGATTTTCGAGCGGGTAATCCACGTTCGCCGCAGCTAGTCCAGCAGGTCGCGCACCACCGCGTCGGCCAGCAGGCGGCCGCGGTCGGTGAGCACCAGTCGGTCGGCGTCGAGGGTGAGCAGGCCGTCGCCGACGGCGGTGTCGACCCGGCGCCGTTCGGACTCGCGCAGCATCGCCATCGGCAGGCCGTCGCGCAGGCGCACCCGCAGCATCACGTCCTCGACGTGCGAGGAGTCCGCGTCGAGCTGTTCGTAGTCGGCGACCGGCAGCTCACCCGCCGCCAGCGACTGCGCATAGGCGTTGGGGTGCTTGACATTCCACCACCGCGTCGCGCCGACGAAGCCGTGTGCTCCCGGTCCGGCGCCCCACCACTCGCCGCCGTTCCAATAGCCGACGTTGTGCCTGCACTCGCCACCGGGCCTGCACCAGTTGGAGACCTCGTACCAGTCGAACCCGGCGGCGGCCAGGGTCGCGTCGAGCAGTTCGTAGCGGCGGGCCAGCACGTCGTCGTCGGGGGCGGGCAGCTCACCACGACGTACCCGGCGCGCCAGCGCCGTCCCGTCCTCGACCACCAGCGCGTAGGCCGACACGTGGTCGACGCCCGCAGCGACGGCCGAGTCGACCGAGCGCCGCAGATCGTCGTCGGTCTCCCCCGGTGTGCCGTAGATGAGGTCGAGGCTGACGTGCGCGAAGCCGGCCGCGCGGGCCTCGCGCGCCGCCTCCAGCGCGCGGCCCGGCGAGTGCACCCGGTCCAGCACCGCGAGCACGTGCGGCGCGACGGACTGCATGCCCAGCGACACCCGTGTGTAACCGGCCTCCCGGAGCTGTTCGAACAGCCGCGGCGAGGTGGACTCCGGATTGGCCTCGGTGGTCACCTCGGCGTCGCCGGCCAGCGTGAACGATGTGCGCACCGCATCGAGCACCGCCGCCAGGCCGGGCCCGCCGAGCATCGACGGCGTGCCACCGCCGACGAACACGGTGTCGACGTCCGGCGCGGCGCCCAGGGTGCGCGCGGCCAGCGTCAGCTCCGTGCGCAGCGCCCCGAGCCACGCGTCCGGGTTCGCCCCGCCCAGTTCGGCGGGCGTGTAGGTGTTGAAGTCGCAGTAGCCGCAGCGACTGGCGCAGAACGGGACGTGGACGTAGATGCCGAACGGCCGGCCCGGGGTCACCGCCATGGCCGGCAGCTCGACGGGCGCGGTCATGCGAGTAATTGTCCGCCTCACCGCGAGATTGCACGCGCGCAGGCGTCCACTCGGACTTCCGCTGCATGGATGCAATCTCGTCGAGGGCTCCCGGTTAGGGCATATGTCGGTGTCCGTGGCACAATTGGCCACGTGACCGCCGCCCGCATCTTCCCCCAGCGCGTCTCGCTGGTGGCGCGGCGGCATGTCGATTTCAAGCGCGTCTGTACCTGTTGCTGTCTGCCCTGACGCGCTGACCTGCCCACCTGTACTTCAGCTGGCCGCCGGATCTGCGCCGCCGGCAGCCCCGGTGATGACGCGCGATCCGGCTCCACAAAGGAGCCGAATACCATGACCACCACGGAATCGAAGCCCAAGCCCGTCAAGCGCCCCCGCGGAGAGGGCCAATGGGCGCTCGGCTACCGCGAGCCGCTCAACCCCAACGAGCAGTTCAAGAAGGACGACGACGCGCTCAACGTGCGCGCCCGCATCGTCGACGTCTACTCCAAGCTGGGCTTCGAGTCCATCGACAAGCAGGACCTGCGGGGCCGGATGCGCTGGATGGGCCTCTACACCCAGCGCAAGCAGGGTTACGACGGCACCTGGACCGGTGACGAGAACACCGACATGCTCGAGGACGAGTACTTCATGATGCGGGTGCGCTGCGACGGCGGCGCCCTGACCAACGCCGCCCTGCGCACGCTGGGGGAGATCTCCACGGAGTTCGCCCGGGACACCGCCGATATCAGCGACCGGGAGAACGTCCAGTACCACTGGATCCGCATCGAGGACGTGCCGCAGATCTGGGAACGGCTGGCCGCGGTCGGGCTGCAGACCACCGAGGCGTGCGGCGACTGCCCCCGCGTCGTGCTGGGCTCGCCGCTGGCCGGCGAATCGCTTGACGAGGTCCTCGACCCGACGTGGGCCATCGACGAGATCGTCAAGCGGTACGTCGGAAACCCGTCGTTCTCCAACCTGCCGCGCAAGTACAAGACCGCGATCTCGGGCCTGCAGGACGTCGCGCACGAGGTCAACGACGTCGCGTTCATCGGCGTCAACCACCCCGAGCACGGGCCGGGCCTGGATCTGTGGGTGGGCGGCGGCCTGTCCACCAACCCGATGCTGGCCCAGCGGCTGGGCGCCTGGGTTCCGCTCGAGGAGGTCCCCGACGTCTGGGAGGGCGTCACCTCGGTCTTCCGCGACTACGGCTATCGGCGCCTGCGCAGCAAGGCCAGGCTGAAGTTCCTCATCAAGGACTGGGGCGTCGAGAAATTCCGGCAGGTGCTCGAAGGCGAGTACCTGGGACGCAAGCTGATCGACGGCCCGGCACCCGAGCCGGTCAAGCATCCGATCGACCACGTCGGTATCCAGCGGCTCAAGAACGGCCTCAACGCCGTCGGCGTCGCGCCGATCGCCGGCCGGGTGTCGGGCACCATCCTGACCAAGGTGGCCGACCTGGCCGCGGCCGCCGGGTCGGACCGGATCCGGTTCACGCCGTACCAGAAGCTGGTCATCCTCGACGTGCCCGACGACAAGCTCGACGAGCTGGTCGCCGGCCTGGACGCGCTCGGGCTGCCGTCGCGGCCGTCGCACTGGCGCAAGAACCTGATGGCCTGCACCGGCATCGAGTACTGCAAGCTGTCGTTCGCCGAGACCCGCAACCGCGCGCAGGTGCTGGTGCCGGAGCTGGAGAAGCGGCTCGAGGACATCTCGAACGAAATGGGGGCCCAGCTCGACGTGCCGATCACCGTCAACATCAACGGCTGCCCGAACTCGTGCGCCCGCATCCAGGTCGCCGACATCGGGTTCAAGGGCCAGATGGTCGACGACGGCGACGGCAACCCGGTCGAGGGTTTCCAGGTCCACCTCGGCGGCAGCCTCGGTCTGGACAGCGGGTTCGGCCGCAAGCTGCGCCAGCACAAGGTGCTGTCCACCGAGCTCGGTGACTACATCGACCGGATCGTCCGCAACTTCGTGAAACAACGCGAGCAGGGTGAGCGTTTCGCTACGTGGGCGATACGAGCCGACGAAGCGGATCTGAGGTGAATCGGGTGACGACGACGGAAACGGACCTGCAGGCACTGGCCGAGCGCGGCGCGGCCGAACTCGACGACGCGAGCGCGTTGGACCTGCTGCGCTGGACCGACGAGAACTTCGGCGGCAACTATATTGTCGCGTCGAACATGCAGGACGCGGTGCTCGTCGACCTGGCGGCGAAGGTGCGGCCCGGCGTCGATGTGCTGTTCCTCGACACCGGCTACCACTTCGTGGAGACCATCGGCACCCGCGACGCGGTGGAGGCGGTCTACGACGTCAACGTCGTCAACGTCACACCGGAGAACGGCGTGGCCAAGCAGGACGAGTTGTTCGGCAAGGACCTGTTCGCCCGCGAGCCCAACGAGTGCTGCCGGATGCGCAAGGTGGAGCCGCTGAGCAAGGCGCTGCGCGGCTACACCGCATGGGTGACCGGCATCCGCCGCGTCGAGGCGCCGACGCGGGCGAACGCGCCGTTGATCAGCTGGGACAAGGCATTCGGCCTGGTGAAGATCAACCCGCTCGCCGCCTGGACCGACGACGATATGCAGGCGTACATCGACGCCAACGGCATCCTGGTCAATCCGCTCGTCTACGAGGGTTACCCGTCGATCGGCTGCGCGCCGTGCACGGCGAAGCCGGTCGAGGGGGCCGACCCGCGCAGCGGCCGCTGGGTGGGCAGCGCGAAGACGGAATGCGGGCTGCACGCGTCGTGACGCTCGTCCTCGCTGCCCACGGCAGCGCCGATCCGCGGTCGGCGGCGGTGACACACGCGGTCGCGGGCCGGATCCGCCGGTTGCGCCCGTGGCTCGACGTACGCCCGGCGTTCCTCGAGCAGAACGGCCCGAGCCTGCGCGACACGCTGGCCGGCCTGGCCGATGGTGGGGTGGTGGTCCCGTTCCTGCTCGCCGACGCCTACCACGCGCGGGTCGACATCCCCGCGCTGATCGACGATTCGGGCGCGGCCGTCGCGCAGGCCGAGGTGCTCGGCGAGGACCCCGCGCTGCTGACGGTGCTGCGCCGGCGCCTTGCCGAGGCGGCGGTCTCCCCCGACGACGACGGCCTCGGCGTCCTCGTGGTCGCGGTCGGCTCGTCGAACGAGTCCGCGAACTCGCGCACCGCGACCGTGGCGCAGGCGTTGAGCACTGGAACCCGTTGGCGCGGCAGCGCAGTCGCGTTCGCCACCGGCCCCCATCCCGGTGTCGCCGACGCCGCGGCCCGGCTGCGGGCGGACGGCGCCCAACGACTGGTCATCGCGCCGTGGTTCCTGGCTCACGGCCGGATCACCGACCGCATCGCGACCTTCGCCGAGTCACAAGGCATTCCGATGGCCGAGCCGCTCGGCTCGCACAACCTGGTCGCCGCCACGGTGCTCGAGCGGTTCGACGCCGTGGCCGCCGTCCGCGCCGCGGCCTGACTTCCTCTCGGCGAGCAGGACTCAGAGCAATTCGGCGAGCATCGCCGCGGCGCGCCTGGCCCCGTCGGTCTCGACCGGTCGGAACGACGGCGCGGCCGTCATCTCGTCGACGATGACTTTGGCCAGCAGATCCGGATCGGCGGTCTCGGCGTATCGCATCCGCCGTCCGGCGGCGTAGCGCTCGAGCCGGTGACGGACATGGAAGTTCTGCTCGAAATGGTGCTCCAGCGGCACGTAGACGAACGGCGTGCCCGCGGCGGTCAACTCCATACAGGTGGTCAACCCGCCTTGCACCACGGCGATGTCGCACGCGGCCAGGTAGTCGGAAAGATCGGGGACGAACCCACGCACCCGCACGCCCTGCCTGCGCGGCAACGTCGCTGGATCGATCCGCGGGCCCGTCACGACGAGGAAGCGCAGTTCCGGTATCGCGCGGCGGACCATCGGGGCGGCCGCCAGGATGCGGTGCAGCAGCGGCGCCCCGACCGATGTCCCGCCCACGGTGACGACACAGAGCCTATGGTCCTCGCGCAGACCGAGCCTGCGGCGCAACGCCTTCCGCTCCGGGCCGGTCGGCGGGGGCGAGCCGAGCACGTATCCGGAGAAGTCGAAGTTGCGTTCGGTCCACTCGCGGATCTCGGGCAGATCGGCGCCGAAGCGTTCGTCGACGACATCTTCGGGATTGCCGACGAAGATCGACCGGTCCCGCAGGTGCGGGAATCGGTCGCGGTGCTCGATCATCTCGGAGTTGTAATCGGAGGTCAGGCCCGCTTCGCGAGAACCGCCGTCGGCCATCGGCAACCACCCGACGAAGTCCGTCATCCACGCGAACTGACACCGCTTGAGTTCCGGGTTCTCGTGGAGGTAATGGTCGACCTCCCACGCCTCGTCGGCGATCACCAGATCGGGTGGATCCTCGGTCATGATCTCGGCGAACACCATGAAATTGGCGACCAGGATCTCGTCCATCCGGCGGATCGCCTCGAACACGTGCAGGTCGTGCTCGCCGGACTCGTGCTCGACGTGTGACGACTCCGTGAGCAGATGCGCCGACGCCGGGTGCAGCCGCTCGCCTGCGGCGGCCAGCACGCGGGTGACCGGGTCCTGCGCCAGCCATTCGATGTCGAGATCGGGTTCCAGAGCACGCAATTCGGCGGCGATCGCCACGTCACGACGGGCATGGCCCAGCCCGATCGGCGAGGACAGGTACACCACCCGCCGGCGTCGGCGCGGCGCACGCACCCACGTCGTGCGCCGTGGCGCCGACGGGGCGACCGATTCGACGAAGTCGCGGATCATCATGTTGACGCGGACCGGATCCCGCGCCAGCGGCGCATGCCCCGCGTCCTCGACCAGGGTCAGCGACCCACCCGTCAGCTCGGCTAACTGCTCGCCGACCGCGGCGCGGCTGACGCGGTCCGCCGTCCCGTGCACCACGTGGACAGGACAGCGGACCGCCGTGGCGAACTGCTCGAACGGCTCTGCGGCAAGCACATTCGGATCCAGCCGCGCGTCGGTGGTGTGGGCCAGTGTCTCGGCGTCGATGTCGGCCGAGAACGCCATCATGTCCTCGATCTGCTTGGTCGAGTGCGGTTCGGGGAACATCGCGTCGAAGAAGAACCGGCGGAAGCCGTCCAGTCCGCTGCGCAGCCAGTGCTCGCGGTTGTAGGTCTGCCAGCCGGCCGGCGCATCGACCGCCGGCGGTGACCACAACCACTCCCGCTCGAGGTCCAGCTTCGCGGCGGGCACCCCGCAGGCCGGGGCGATCGCGAAGATGCCCGTGATCCGGTGGGGGTGAGCGGCCGCGACGCGCACCGCCCACTCCGCTCCCCGCGACAGACAGACCAGCACGCAGCGCGGGGTGTCGGTGGCATCGAGCACCGCCACCGTGTCGGCCGCATACTGGCGGTCGGTGTACGCGGCGGCACCGCGCGGTCGGTCGGAGCGACCGCAACCGCGGCCGTCGAATGTCACGACCCGGTAGTGCCGCGCCAGGAACGCCACCTGTGCCTTCCAGAACCGGGAGTCCACGATGGACCAGGTGGGCATCAGCATCACCGTCGTCGGTCCGTCGCCATACACGTCGTAGTGCAGCGACACGCCGCCGCGGGCCACCGAACCCGTCAGGTCCGGTGGCCTGGCTCGGCGCTGCGAACCATCCACGGCTTCCATCCTCGTCGGTTCGGCCGGCTTCAGGGCCGAACCTCGAAAACGTTGTTGAACGGCGTCTGTACGGCCAGGTGGAACCGGGTGAAGCCGGCGGCGGTCACCACATCGCGGATCCGAGCCGGACCGGCCTGCGTCCCGATCGCCAGACCCACGGGCTGCGACAGCGACGAGGGCGTGCACAGCAGCGTCGAGAACCCGTAGTAGGCGCGCCCGATCGGGGTGAAGTTGTCCTCGACGCGATCACCGGCGGCCGGCTCCACGATCATCCAGGTGCCGTCGTCGGCGATCGCCCCGCGGACCTGCCGCGCGGCGCCGATCGGGTCGCCCATGTCGTGCAGGCAGTCGAACATCGTGACCAGGTCGTACGGCCCACCGCGCAGGTCGCCGGCGCCGCTCGCATCGAAGCTGATGGCCAGGTCCGGCGCGGCCGCGCGGGCCCGCTCCCTGGCGGTCTCGACGGACGCGGCGTGCGCGTCGGTGCCGTGAAAAGTGGAGGCGGGGAACGCCTTCGCCATCATGATCGTCGATGCACCGTGCCCGCATCCGACGTCGGCGACGCGGGCGCCGGCCCGAAGCTTGTCCACCACCCCGTCCAATGCCGGGATCCAGTTGTCGACCACGTTGGCGGCGTACGTCGGAAGGAAGAACCTCTCGCAGCCGACGTGGACGTCGGAGTTGTGCTCACCCCACCCCATGCCGTCACCCGTGCGGGCGACGTCGACGATATGCGTTGCGTCCCGCAGGGTTCCGTAGGCGAGCTGGAAGAGCCCGCCGACGTACGCGGGGCTGGACTCGTCGACGAGCGCCACGGCCTGTTCGGGCGGGAGATGGTAGCGCCCCGTCGTGGTGTCGTAGGCGACGAATGAACCGGCGGCCTGCGCGTTGAGCCATTCGCGGGCGTAGTGCTCGTCGGTCGCCGTGTGCTCGGCCAGTTCGGCCGGTGTGCTGGGCCCGTGTTCATCCAGCGCGCGGTAGTAGCCGAGCCGGTCGCCCATCACGACGAGCGCGGAGTTCAGTGCGGCGCCGGTCTCCTCGACCGCGCGCATGACGAATGCCATGAGCTTCTCGTAGTCGATCGCCTCGGTGGTGGCGGTGGTGGTCATGTCGTACCCCTTCCTGTGGCGATTCCAGGGTGGGCCCGCCGGCCACTCCGCCGAATCAGGTGACCCCCCTGGTTCCGCCGCCTAGGATCGGCCCATGCTCCTCGGCCGCGAACCCGAGCAGCAGCGCATCGCCGAACTGGTCGCCGGTGCGCGCCTCGGACAAAGCGGTGTGCTGGTACTGCGCGGTGAGGCCGGGATCGGCAAGACGGCACTGCTCGAGGACACTGCGTCACGCGCGGACGACATGGCGGTTGTTCGGGCGTCGGGCACCGAAGCCGAGTCGGCGCTCGCGTTCTCGGGGCTTCACCAGTTGCTGGGGTCCGCATTGCATCTCATCGATCGCCTGCCCGGTCCGCAAGCCGACGCGCTCGCCGTCGCGCTGACGCTGCGCGCGGGTCCGGCCCCGGAACGGTTCGCGGTCGGTGCGGCGACGCTGAGCCTGCTCAGCAGGCACGCCGAAGACCGTCCGCTGCTGATCCTGATCGACGACGGGCACCTGCTCGATCCGCCGTCGGCGGATGCACTGCAGTTCGTTGCCCGTCGACTGCTGGCCGATCCGGTCGCCATGGTCATCTGCACCCGGCCCGAACCCGGGTCCGCGTTCGCGACGACCGACCTGCCGGTCATCGACCTCGCGGGGCTGGATCTCGCCGCGGCATCCGCCTTGATCGCGATGTCGGCACCCCAAACCGCAACGGCCGAGGAAGCCGCCCATCTCCACCGCGTCACGCTGGGCAGCCCGCTGGCAATCGTCGAGTTGGCGCGCGATATCGAACGCATCCGTGACACCCCGGACGAACTGCCGGTGCCGGTGAGCGAAACGGTGGCCGCGGCTTTCGGGCGCCGGATCACCGCACTCTCCGACGAAACCCGGCTGGCGCTGCTGCTCGCCGTGGTCGCCGACGGCGATCTCGGTCTGGCATCGCGCGCCGCGACGGCGATGGGCACGTCGCTCGCGTCGATCGCAGACGCCGAGCCGACGGGCCTGCTTCGCGTCTCCGCAGCTCGCGCACAGTTCCGGCACCCGCTGGTGAAATCGGCGATCTACGGTGCCGCCGATGCCTCGACGCGCCGCGCGGTGCACCGCGCCGTCGCAGCGGCAATGCCTGCCGCCGCGCAGGCACGCCGGGTGTGGCATCTCAGCGAGGCGGCCGTCGGCCCCGACGACGCCGTCGCCGACGACTTGGTGGAGGTGGCCGAAACCGCCTCTGCCAGAGGCGCGCACGGCGTCGCGACCCGAGCGTTGACCCGAAGCGCCGAGCTGACCAACGACGACCCGCTGCGTTGCACACGGCTGATCGCTGCCGCCGAGGCGGCGTGGTTCTCCGGACACATCGCGCGGGCGGGCGAATTGCTCAGCGACGCCGAAGCGATCGCCGCCGACGTCGCCTCGCTGACCGAGATCGCCGCCCTGCGAGGCATGATCGCGTTGCGCACGGGGTCTCTCCGCGATGCCCGCGACCTCCTGATCGACGCGGCCTCTCGAGCCGAACCGTCCGACCCGCAGGCCGCGGTCGCCCTGCTCGCCGACGCGGTGAGCGCCTGTTTCTGTCTGTGCGACACCGCAACCGGCCTCGTCACGGCCGGCCGTATCGAGGCGCTGCTGTCCTCGTGTGGCTCGGTTTCGGCTCGCGTCCGCGGCGAGCTGGCGATCGGCATCGCCCGCATCCTGGCCGGCGAAGACGGTGTCCGGTGGCTGCGCAGCGCCGTCGCAACGCTGAGCGATCAACCGTCGGTACTCGACGATCCGCGCCGCCCGGACTGGCCGATCCTCGGCACGTTGTTCCTGCGTGAGTCCGCCGCCGGCCGGGATCTCGTCCAGCACGTCGTTCGGGATCGCCGGGCGCGGACGGCCATCGGCGCGTTGCCGAACCTGTTGTTCCACACGGGCCGCGACGAGGCGACGACCGACAAGTGGCAGTCGGCGCTCGCGAGCTACGGCGAGAGTGTGGCGCTCGCGCGGGAAACCAGCCAGACGACCGATCTCGCCGCGTCACTTGCGGGCTTGGCATGGCTTCAGGCCCGCATGGGCCGGGACGACGAGTGCCGCGCCAACGCCGCCGAGGCGCAGGCGCTTGCCCAGCGCAACTACATGGCCCTGGCGCAGATCTGGGCGCAGTACGCGTTGGGCGACCTCGCGCTGGCCGCCGGCCACGCCGCAGAAGCCATCGAACAGTACGAGGCGTTGTCAACCATGTTGACCGACATGGGCTTCCGCGATATCGACGTCTCCCCCGGGCCCGAGCTGGTCGAAGCATATATTCGCAGCGGCCGTGCCGACGCCGCCACCGAGGCCGCCCGCGACTACTTTCGCCGCGCCCAGGACAAGTGCCAACCGTGGGCGCTGGCCCGCGCCCACCGCGCGATGGCGCTCGTCGCCTTCGACGCGACGGACCGCACCCGGCATTTCGACGAGGCGCTGCGGCTGCACGAACTGAGCCCGGACACCTTCGAAGCCGCACGCACCCGGCTCGCCTACGGTGCGAGCCTGCGCCGCGACAAACAGCGGGTGGCCGCGCGGCGTCACTTGCGCACCGCACTCGAGGACTTCCAGCGGCTGGGCGCGCAACCGTGGGCCGAGCTCGCCGCCAACGAACTGGACGCCACCGGCGAGCGCGCCCGGCGAGACGGTGACGGGTACTCGACCCACCTGACGCCGCAGGAGCTGCGCATCGCCCAGATGCTCGGGGACGGGGCGACCACCAGAGAGGCCGCGGCGGCGCTGTTCCTCAGCCCGAAGACCGTCGAATACCATCTCCGCCACGTCTATCAGAAGCTCGGCATCCGCTCCCGTGACGAGCTCAGAACGGTGGTCGCAGCGCAAGCGCGCTGATCGTCACGGCTGTAGCACCAGACGCCCGCGCACACCGCCCTTCTCGAGCCGGGTATGCGCTCGCACCGCGTCCTTCAGCGGATAGGTGTGGGCGACGCGCAGGGTCAGGGCTCCCTGGCGATGCGAACCGCCGAACAACGCCGGCAGCAGGCCAGGCGGGGGTACGACGCCTTCCTCGCCGAGTGTCCCACCCGCGAGTTGATGGAGACACTGAGCGACAAGTGGATTGGCCTCGTGCTGGGCGCGCTGGCCGAGGGACCGAAGCGGCACAGCGAGTTGGCCCGCCGCATCGCCGGTGTGAGCCAGAAGATGCTGACCCAGACGCTGCGCACACTCGAACGCGACGGCCTGGTCACCCGAACGGTCACCCCGACCGTCCCAGTTCGCGTCGATTACGAGCTCACCGCCCTGGGCCGCACGCTGTTGCCCGTCATGCTGGGCATCAAGGGCTGGGCGGAGACGCACATGGACGAGGTCAATGCCGCCCGACAGCGCTACGACAAGGCAAGTCGCCCCGACGGCGCCTGACTTCCTCGCGGCGAGCAGTCGCAAACCCGCCGTAAATCGCCGCAAATTGGTCGGTTCTGCGTCTGCTCGTCAGCCGGTGTCGAGCCAACGAGGGACTTTGGTCCCTGGCGCTCCCTATACCCCCGGAGGTATGGTGGCAATACCCGCTGGGGTATAGATGCCCCGGCCGACGAAGGATCAGGGCCATGAAGTTCATCCAGTACTACCTGGACTGCCTATCGCATGCGTCGTACCTGATCGGCGACGAGGGAACCGGACGCGCGGTGGTGGTCGATCCGCAACGCGACGTGTCGGGTTACCTCGCCGACGCCGAGACATACGGGCTGACCATCGACCTCGTCATCGAGACCCACTTCCACGCCGACTTCCTGTCCGGGCACCTCGAGCTGGCGCAGGCCACGGGCGCCAGGATCGTCTACTCCTCGGTCGCCGAGGCCGAGTTCGACTTCATGGGTGTCGACGACGGCGAGCGCTACTCGCTGGGCGACGTGACGCTCGAGTTCCGTCACACGCCGGGACACACGCCCGAGTCGCTGAGCATCGTGGTCTACGAGCACGCCGACGACCAGATCCCCTACGGCGTGCTGACCGGTGACGCCTTGTTCATCGGTGACGTGGGCCGTCCCGACCTCCTGGCGTCGATCGGCTTCACCCGCGAGGAACTCGCCGACAAGCTCTACGACTCGCTGCACGACAAGCTGATGACCCTGCCCGACGCGACCCGGGTGTACCCGGCGCACGGCGCCGGCTCGGCGTGCGGCAAGAACCTGTCCACCGAGCGGTGGTCGACGATCGGGGACCAGAAGGCGACCAACTATGCGCTGCGCGCGCCCGACAAGGCGACCTTCATGCAACTCGTCACGGAGGGCCAGCCGCCCGCGCCGTCGTACTTCGTCTACGACGCGATCCTCAACCGCAAGGCGCACGGCCTGCTGGACGAGAGCAAGCGGCCCATCCCGATGACCTACGCACAGGTGATGGCCGCCCTCGACGGCGGTGCCGTGCTGGTCGACGGCCGCAGCCCGGAGGAATTCGCCCAGGGCCACTTCCGGCGGGCGATCAACATCGGCCTCGACGGGCGGTACGCGGAGTTCGCCGGCTCGATCCTGCCTTCCGACGTCGACATCGTGCTGATGACCGAAGCGGGACAGGAACTGGAGGGCAAGAACCGGCTCGCCCGCATCGGGTTCGACCGGGTGATCGGCTATCTCGCGTCGCCGGCCAAGACGATGTACGAACACCAGCCCGACGTCGTGGTCGCATCGCGACTGACCGCGAGGGCGTTCGACGAGCGCGTCGAGCAAGTGCCCGGCCTGCAGATCGTGGATGTGCGCAACCCCGGCGAGTTCGAGGGCGGCGCGATCGCGGGCGCGGTCAACATCCCGGTCGCGCAGTTGGCCGGCCGGCTCGACGAGCTCGACGCCGCAGTGCCCACCGTCGTGTACTGCGCGGGCGGGTACCGCTCCTCGGTCGCCGCGAGCCTGCTGCGGCAGCGCGGGTTCACCGACGTGAGCGACATCGTCGGCGGTTACGAGGCCTGGCGACAGGCCGTCCAGAACGTTTGAGACACAGCAGACAGGAGAAATCGATGACCACAAACCACCACCACGCCCTCATCGTCGGCGGTGGCACCGCCGGCATCACGGTGGCGGCCCGGTTGCTGCGCAAGGGATTACGCGACGTCGCGGTGATCGAACCCTCGCCGACCCACTACTACCAGGCCATGTGGACCCTGGTCGGCGGCGGGCAGGCGGACGCGGCGTCGACGGCACGCCCCGAAGCGTCGGTGATGCCCAAGGACGCGACGTGGATCAAGAACGCCGCGGCGTCCGTCGACCCGGCGGCCAACACCGTCACCTGTGCCGACGGCGCGACCTACGAATACGACGTCCTCGTGGTCTGTCCGGGTATTCAACTCGACTGGGACCGCACCGAGGGTCTGCGGGATTCGCTCGGCCGCAACGGTGTCTCGTCGAACTACCGCTTCGACCTGGCGCCGCGAACGTGGGATTTCATTCGGTCGACCCGGTCCGGCAGCGCCGTGTTCACGATGCCGTCCGGCCCGATCAAGTGCGCGGGCGCACCGCAGAAGATCGCCTACCTCGCGGCCGACTACTGGCGAAAGACCGGTGTGCTGAACAACATCGACGTCCACCTCGTCGTGCCGACTCCGCGGATCTTCGGCATCGGCGCCATCGCGGACAACCTCGACAAGGTGATCGCCGACTACGGAATCCACCTGCACACCAATTCGGAGGTGACCTCCGTCGACGCCGAGGGCCACAAGGTCGCGCTGAGCAGCGTCGGTGAAGGCGGCACCAGCACGATGCTGCCCTTCGACGTCCTGCACGTCGCACCGCGCCAGTCGGCGCCCGACTGGATCAAATCGAGCCCGTTGTCGACCGGAGACGCCAACGGATACGTCGAGGTCGACAAGCACACCCTGCAGCATGTGCGGTACCCCAACGTCTTCAGCCTCGGCGACGCCGGCTCGACGCCGAACTCGAAGACCGGTGCGGCGATTCGCAAGCAGGCGCCCGTCGTCGTGGACAACATCGTGTCGTTCCTCGCCGGCGAACCGCTCGGCGCCAGCTACGACGGGTACGCGTCGTGTCCGATCGTCACGTCCTCGCACGCGATGCTGCTCGCCGAGTTCGATTACGAGTTCCAGTTGGAACCGACGTTCCCGCTACTCGATCCGACCAAGCCGCACCGGACCTACTGGTACCTGAAGAAGTACGGGCTGCCGTTCATGTACTGGAACCTGATGCTCAAGGGCCTCGCATAGGGGGGCTCAGAAGTCCAGCGACGCCACCGAGACGACGATCAGGGACATCACCGCCGAGGCGACGAGGTAAACCTCCCAGCGCGGCGTGATGGGACTCGGCAGGGGGCGGGAGGCCAGCGTGCGCTGCCGGCGGATCCCGACCACGAAGGTGTACAGGGCGACTGCCAGGGCGAGGCCGACCGCGGCGAGCCCGAGCAGGCCGAAATGGCCGTGCAGGTCCCGGAACAGCAGCAGCGCGCCGTTGGCCAGCACGCCCAGCGAGGTGCGGGTCCACGCCAGCACGGTGCGCTCGGCCGCCAGCCCGGTGTCCGCCGCGCCGGGTGAAGAGGTCAACCGCCCGCCGCCCGCCAGATCATCAGGCCGACGATGAGGACGGCGATCACCGCGAGGCCCACGGCGAGATAGGCAGGGGTCGGGTGACGCGGCAGCGGCAGACCGCTGCGCACGGCACGATCGACCTGTCGCCACCGCACCAGCCCCATGCCTGCAGTCAGGATCGCCAGGGCCGCGAGCAGCAGACCCAGGCCGTGGCGCGCGCCGGGAATCCCGAGTTCCGGAACGAACTGGATCACCGCGACCGCCGCGGCCAGCAGGCCGAGCGCGGTGCGCTGCCACGCCAGGAAGGTGCGTTCGTTGGCCAGCGTGAACCGGTAGTCCGGCTCGTCGTCGGCCGCATCACCGCCTGCCCGGGCGGCGCCGGTTTCGTTCGTCATCGGTCGCCTCCCTGCGCACTCCCGCAGCGGAGGCGCGTCGGGCTGGCACTTTACGCCGTGGTCAGCGCCTCGTCGTCGTCGGCGCCGTCGGCCTTCGGCACCTCCGAGCCGCCGGGAATCGACGGCACACGCGTGGCGCGCACGTACACCGTGTCGCCTTCCTTGAGCCCCAGCGCTTCGGCGTCGCCACGGGTGATCTGTGCGGTGAACGGCGTATTCGAGGCGGCGCTCGTCAGCTCGACGCGAACCTCGAAGCCCAACATGACGATCCGGTCGATGGTCGCCCGCACGACACCAGTCGCCTGCACCGGGTCGTCGCTCGCGGCGATGGCCATCTCGGGATTGCGCCCGACCCGGATGTCGTGCGGTCGCACCAGCGTTCCGTTCAGCGACGACACCGCGCCGAGGAACGACATCACGAACGCGTTTGCCGGCTCGTCGTACACCTCGGTCGGCGAGCCGACCTGCTCGATGCGGCCCTTGTTCAGCACCGCGATCCGGTCGGCGACGTCGAGTGCCTCCGACTGGTCATGGGTGACCAGCACGGTCGTCACGTGCACTTCGTCGTGCAGCCGGCGCAACCAGGCGCGCAGGTCCTCGCGCACCTTGGCATCGAGTGCGCCGAACGGCTCGTCGAGCAACAACACCTGCGGGTCCACCGCGAGCGCGCGCGCCAGCGCCATGCGCTGGCGCTGACCACCGGAGAGCTGGTTCGGGTAGCGGGTCTGAAACCCGGCCAGCCCAACGACTTCCAGCAAGTTGTCGACCTTCTCGGAGATCTCGGCCTTGGGCCGCTTGCGGATCTTCAAACCGAACGCGACGTTGTCGCGCACGGTGAGGTGCTTGAACGCCGCATAGTGCTGGAACACGAAGCCGATACCGCGCCGTTGGGGCGGTATCTTGGTGACGTCGCGTCCGTTGATGGTGACCGTCCCGGTGTCGGGTTGATCCAGCCCGGCGATCGCGCGCAGCAGCGTGGACTTGCCGGATCCGCTGGGTCCCAACAGCGCGGTGAGTGACCCGGCGGGCACGTCGAAGTCGACATCGTCGAGCGCGGCGAAGTCGCCGTAGCGCTTGTTCGCGCCGCGCACGGTGATCGCATTCGTCACAACCGTCGTCTCCTGTCCTACTTGCTCGTCTTCTGGCGGCGGGCATCGAGAATGATCTGGGCTATCAACACGATCACGGCCACCGCCATCAGCAGCGTCGAGATCGCATACGCACCGTATTCCGCACCGCGCGCGTGCCGGTCCGACACCAGCAGCGTGAGCGTCTGCGAGGTGCCGGGCAGGTTCGACGACACCATGATGACAGCGCCGTACTCGCCGAGGGTACGGGCGACGGTCAGCACCACGCCGTACATCAGACCCCACTTGATCGACGGCAGCGTCACCCGCCAAAACGTCTGCCACGACGTCGAACCCAAGGTCGACGCCGCCTCCTCCTGGTCGGTGCCCAACTCGTGCAGGACGGGTTCGACCTCACGGATGACGTACGGGACCGTGACGAAGATGCTCGCCAGCACGATTCCGGGAAGGCCGAAGATGATCTTCAGGCCGAGGTTGTTCTCAACGAAGCCGAAGACTCCGGCGCTGCCCCACAACAGGATCAGCGCGACGCCCACCACCACCGGAGACACCGCGAACGGCAGGTCGATGACCGCCTGCAGCAGGCTCTTGCCGCGGAACCGGTTGCGCGCCAGTACCAGTGCCGTGGGGACGCCGAATACCACGTTGAGCGGCACCACGATTGCGACGACGAGCAGCGACAGCTGCAGCGCCGAGATCGCTGCAGGCGTGCTGATGGACTCGACGAACGCGCCGACTCCGGGCGCAAAGGTGCGCCACAGGATCAGCCCGACGGGCACCACGAGCAGCACCAGCAGATAGCCCAGCGCGAGGAAGCGCAGGACACGCCGCGTGACGGGCGACAGGATCACGTCGCCAGCTCATCCCGTTTCGCCGCCCGGGCACCGATGCTGCGCAGGATGAACAGCACGACGAAGGAGATCGCCAACAGCACGATGGAAACCGCTGCGGCGCCGGTCTTGTCGTCGAACTCGATCAGGGTGCGGATGTACTGGGAGGACACCTCGGTCTCCCCCGGCACCGCACCACCGATCAGCACCACCGACCCGTACTCGCCGATCGCGCGCGAGAACGCCAGGCCCGCGCCGGACAGCAGCGACGGAAGCAAGGCCGGCAGGATCACGAGCCGGAAGATCGTGAAGTTGTCCGCGCCCAGCGACGCGGCGGCCTCCTCGACCTCCCTGTCGAGTTCGAGCAGCACCGGTTGTACCGAGCGCACGACGAACGGCAGGGTGACGAACAGCAGCGCGACGGCCACGCCCCATTTGGTGTGCTGGATGTGGATGCCCACCGGGCTGCTCGGGCCGTACAGCGCGAGCATCACCAGACTGGCGACGATGGTGGGCAGGGCGAACGGCAGGTCGATGATCGCGTCCACAAGTCGCTTGCCCGGAAAGTCGTCGCGCGTCAGGACCCAGGCGACCAGCAGACCGAAGAACAGGTTGACCACCGCGACCCCGGTCGAGACCGTCAGTGTCACGCGGAAGGACTCCAGCGCCGCGTTCGACGTCACCGCCTGCCAGAACGCCGCCCAGCCACCGCCCGCGGACTGCCAGACGATCGCGGCCAGCGGCAGCAGCACGATGACCGACAGCCACGTCGTCGCCACCCCGACCCGCAGGCGGGTGCGGCCGTAGCGGCCGGTGAAAATGCTCGAGTCGAGGCTGGCTGTCATCCCGTGGCTTGCTTGTAGATCTTGGTGATCGACCCATTGTCCTTGTCGAACAGCGCGGGGTCGACGGCGCTCCACCCGCCGAGGTCGGCGATCGTCCACAGCTTCTCCGGGGTCGGGAAGTCGATCGCGAAGTCCTCGGCGACTGCGGGGTCGACGGGCCGGAAGCCGGCCTGCGCCCAGATCTTTTGGCCCTCCGGGGTGTAGAGGAAGTTCTTCAGCGCGTTGGCCTGCTCGAGGTGCCGTGACGTGGACACCACCGCCACGGGGTTCTCGATCTTGAACGTCTGCGGCGGGTTGACGTGCTCGACCGGCTTGCCCTGGCGCTCGATGTTGATCGCCTCGTTCTCGTAACTGAGCAGCACGTCGCCGGTGCCCTGCAGGAACAGGTCGGTGGCCTCCCGGCCGGACGTCGGTCTGGTCTTGATGTGCTCACCGACCAGCTTGGTGACGAAGTCCAGCCCGGCCTGCGAGTTCTGCCCGCCGCTGCTCTTGGCGGCGTACGGCGCCAGCAGGTTCCACTTGGCCGAACCGGAGCTCAGCGGGCTCGGGCTGACCACCTCGAGCCCGGGTTGGAGCAGGTCGTCCCAGTCCCTGATGTTCTTCGGGTTGCCCTTGCGCACGACGAGCGAGACGACGGAACCGAACGGGATGCCCTTGGTGGCGTCGGCGTTCCAGTCCTCGGCCACCTTGCCGGCCTTCACCAGCCGGGCGACGTCGGGTTCGACGGAGAAGTTGACGAGGTCGGCGGGCTTGCCCTCGACGACCGCCCGGGACTGGTCGCCGGAGGCGCCGTAGGAGGTCGTCACCGCGACGCCCTGGCCCTCCTCCGTGGCCGCGAACGCCGGGATGATCCTGCTCCACCCCGGCTCGGGCACCGCGTAGGCGGCCAGGGTGAGCGTGGTCTCGGCGTCTCCGGCCTGCTCGTCGCCGCCAGCGACGTCGCTCGAGCCGCCGCCGCACGCGGCGAGAAGGGTCGCGGTGGTCGCGAGCGCCGCTGCGGCGCGCCAGGATTTTCCGATGGTGGGCATTGTGACCTTTCCTTGCGGTTGACCGACGGGGGAACCGTCACGACGGCAAGGCGAGGGATCAGTATCTGGACCGAATGGCAGCCACTACCGACACCAGACCGCGGACGGGCATGGAGTCAGCGACAACAACAGACGTCTGCGACAGCAGTGAATCCCACGGCAATGAGGGCCAGGATGTGGCCGCTCTTGTTGCCGGACGCTGTGCGCATGGCGCGAACAATAACAGAGTTGGCGCTCATCGCCCGGTCAAGCCGAACCCGGTCAGCGCGTCAGCAGCCACGTGACGAGGACCAGCAGCACCAGGATGACCAGCACCAACGTCACCCGTGAGCGGGGCATGCCGCCGCTCATGACCTGTTGCTCTTCGCGCAAGCGCTCATCGGTGGTCGGCGTCCTCGTCGTGGTGGCGCACCCGGTGCAGCAACCGGATCCCGTTGCCCAGCGCACCGTCGAGCACAACGGCCATCCCATAGGCCAGGAGGAGCACCACCGGCATCACCACGGCGGTCTGGGCGACGAACGACAGCCCGGAGAGCCAGAGTTCGACCCCGTCCCACCAATTGAGGAAGCCGCCCACGCCGCCAGCCTAGGCGATGCGAAGATGACCCCGTGCCGGCTGAGGACACCACCTGCATCGTGGTCGGCGGCGGCCCCGCGGGCATCATGCTCGGGCTCCTGCTCGCCCGCGCCGGAGTCGACGTCACGGTGATGGAGAAGCACGCCGACTTCCTGCGCGACTTCCGCGGCGACACCGTGCACGCCAGCACGCTGCGGATGCTCGACGAGCTAGGCCTGACCGACCGGTTCGCCGACGTGCCGCATCGCGAGATCGACACCCTGGTGATGACGGTGCAGGGTACCGAGGTCACCATGGACCTGCGCCGAATCCCGGGCCCGCACAAGCACATTGCGCTGGTTCCGCAATGGGATTTCCTGGAACTGCTGGCCTCGGCCGCCGAGAAGGAGCCGACGTTCACGCTGTTGCGCAGCACCGAGGTGCTGGGCCCGGTACTCGGCGCGGGCGGTCGAGTGGCCGGCGTGCGCTACCGCGGCGCCGACGGCGAGGAACGCCAGATGCGCGCCGCACTGACCGTCGCCTGCGACGGCCGCTCCTCGACGCTGCGCACCGCGATGGGAATGCGGCCGAGGAACTTCGGGGCGCCGATGGACGTGTGGTGGTTCCGGCTGCCCCGCAACCCCGACGACCCGCACGGCCTGGCCGGTGTACTCGGGGCGGGGCAGGCACAGATCGTCATCGACCGCGGTGACTACTTCCAGTGCGCCTACGTCATCCCCAAGGGCCGCGACCGTGAGCTGCGCGCGCAGGGCATCGCGTCGCTGCACCGCGGGGTCGTGGCGCTGGTGCCGTGGCTGGCCGATCACGTCACCGCCGTCACCTCCTTCGACGACGTCAAGCTGCTCGACGTCCAGCTCAACCGGTTGCGGCGCTGGTACGCCGACGGTCTGCTGCTGATCGGCGACGCCGCCCACGCGATGTCGCCGGTGGGTGGGGTCGGGATCAACCTCGCCGTCGCCGACGCGGTCGCGGCCGGCCGGGTGCTCGCGGGCCCCCTGCGCTCCGGCACCGTCTCGACCCGCCACCTGGCCCGCATCCAGGCCCGGCGGTGGCTGCCCGCGGTCCTCATCCAGTCCGTCCAGCGACTGATCCACCGCTACGTCATCGCGGTGGCGGTGACGTCGACCGGACCCGCGGCGGCACCGCGGGTCGTGCGGATGGCGTCGAAGGTGCCGTTCCTGCGCACCGTGGCGGGGTACGGGGTCGCTATCGGACCTCTTCCCGAACACATTCCGGCGTTTGCCCGCCGCTGATCACAGACCCGCGTCAACACGCGGCGACGAGTGGACGCCGGGCACGTCGGCAGTCGATGATGTCGGCATGGTTCTGCAACAGACCGGGCCGTCGGATGCCTCTTCGGAGACCGATAACGGGCTCAAACGCGCGCCCGCCGTCTCGTCGAGCACCCCGCTGACGGTGACGGCGCCGACGCCCTACGCGCCGACCGGGGCGTTGCGGAACCCCTTTCCGCCGATCGCCGACTACGGGTTTCTGTCCGACTGCGAGAACACGTGCCTGATCTCCTCGGCCGGCTCGATCGAGTGGCTGTGTGTGCCCCGACCGGACTCCCCCAGCGTCTTCGGCGCGATCCTCGACCGCAGCGCCGGCCACTTCCGGCTCGGCCCGTACGGGGTTTCCGTGCCCGCCGCCCGCCGCTACCTACCCGGCAGCCTGATCCTCGAGACCACGTGGCAGACCCACACCGGCTGGCTGATCGTGCGCGAGGCGCTGGTGATGGGTCCGTGGCACGACCTCGAGGCTCGCTCGCGCACGCATCGCCGCACGCCGATGGACTGGGACGCCGAGCACATTCTGCTGCGCACCGTGCGTTGTGTGAGCGGCACCGTCGAACTGGTGATGAACTGCGAGCCTGCCTTCGACTACCACCGCACCGCGGCGACGTGGGAGTACTCGGCCCAGGCGTACGGCGAGGCGATCGCGCGCGCCAGCCGCGACCCCGACGCGCACCCGACGCTGCGGCTCACCACGAACCTGCGGCTGGGCCTGGAGGGCCACGAGGCGCGGGCCCGCACGCGGATGAAGGAGGGCGACAACGCGTTCGTCGCGCTGTCGTGGTCCAAGCACCCGGCGCCGCAGACCTACGACGAGGCGGCCGACAAGATGTGGCAGACCAGCGAGTGCTGGCGCCAGTGGATCAACATCGGCGACTTCCCCGACCACCCGTGGCGGGCCTATCTGCAGCGCAGCGCGTTGACGCTCAAGGGGCTGACGTACTCGCCGACCGGTGCGCTGCTGGCCGCGCCGACCACGTCGTTGCCGGAAACCCCTCAGGGCGAGCGCAACTGGGACTACCGCTACGCCTGGGTCCGTGACTCGACGTTCGCGCTGTGGGGTCTCTACACGCTGGGCCTGGACCGCGAGGCCGACGATTTCTTCGCGTTCATCGCCGACGTGTCGGGTGCGAACAACGGTGAGCGCCATCCGCTTCAGGTGATGTACGCCGTCGGCGGCGAACGCACGCTGGACGAGGAGGAGCTGCACCACCTGTCCGGCTACGACGGCGCGCGCCCGGTGCGCATCGGCAACGGCGCGTACGACCAGATGCAGCACGACATCTGGGGCACGATGCTGGATTCGGTGTACCTGCACGCGAAGTCGCGCGAGCATATCTCCGACACGCTGTGGCCGGTGCTCAAACAACAGGTCGAGGAGGCGATCAAGCACTGGAAGGAGCCCGACCGCGGCATCTGGGAGGTGCGCGGTGAGCCGCAGCACTTCACCTCCAGCAAGATCATGTGCTGGGTGGCGCTGGACCGCGGGTCCAAGCTGGCCGAACTGCAGGGCGAGAAGAGCTATGCCCAGCAGTGGCGGGCCATCGCCGAGGAGATCAAGGCCGACGTGCTCAAGCACGGTGTGGACGCGCGCGGGGTGATGACCCAGCGCTACGACGACGACGCGCTGGACGCCTCGCTGCTGCTGGCGGTGCTGACCCGGTTCCTGCCGCCCGACGACCCGCGGGTGCGGGCCACCGTGCTGGCGATCGCCGACGAGCTGACCGAGGAAGGGCTGGTGCTGCGGTACCGGGTCGAGGAGACCGACGACGGCCTGTCCGGCGAGGAGGGCACGTTCACGATCTGCTCGTTCTGGCTGGTCTCCGCGCTCGTCGAGATCGGCGAGATCCACCGGGCCAAGCATCTGTGCGAGCGGCTGCTGTCGTTCGCCAGCCCGCTGCACCTGTACGCCGAGGAGATCGAGCCGCGCACCGGCAGGCATCTGGGCAACTTCCCGCAGGCATTCACCCACCTGGCGCTGATCAACGCGGTGGTGCACGTGATCCGCGCCGAGGAGGAAGCCGATAGCTCCGGGGTGTTCGTGCCCGCCAACGCCCCGATGTAGCCCTGGCGCGAGCTGGGCCAGGCGCGGTTGTGCGGTGTCTTGCGCACCCCGCGGCGCGTCGCGAATGAAACCGCACAGCCCGCTCGGGATTGAGGCTTCCCATCTCGTTATTCACGAATTACATTGAATTGGTGATTATGGACCCCGCGGTGAAGCGGGACTTCAAGAACCGGCTGTACGCGGAATTCGCCCGAATCGGCAAGGCGCTGGGCAGCGCTCCCCGTCTGGAGATCCTCGAGGTTCTGGCGCAGGGTGAACGCAGCGTGGAGTCCGTGGCGGCCGAAACCGGACTGTCGGTCGCCAACGCGTCGCGCCACCTTCAGCAGTTGCGGCAGGCACAGCTGGTGCACACCCGACGCGAGGGACTGTTCGTGCATTACCGGCTCGCCGGGCCTGAGGTGCTCGCGCTCATGCTGGCGCTGCGGCACACCGCCGAACAGCACCTCGCCGAGGTGGACCGCGTCGTGCGTGACTTCCTCGGCGACCGCGACGGTTTCGAACCCGTGACGCCCGACGAGCTGGCCCGGCGCCTGGCCGACGACGACGTCGTGCTGCTCGATGTCCGTCCGGCGCAGGAGTACTCGGCCGGACACATCGCCGGAGCGCGTTCCATGCCGGTGTCCGACCTTGAAGCCCGACTCCCCGAGCTTCGGCCCGACAAGGAGTACATCGCGTACTGCCGAGGGCCCTACTGTGTCTACGCCGACGAGGCGGTGGCGTTGTTGCGCGCTAACGGCCTTCCAGCACAACGGCTTTCCGAGGGATTCCCGGAATGGAGGCTTGCGGGTCGCCCGGTCCGCACGGCGTCGTAGGAGGACACCATGAAGCGCTCACTCACCATCGGCTACGGAGCCGTGTGCTATGTCGTATTCCTCGTGACCTTCCTGTACGCGATCGGCTTCGTCGGCAACGTCGTGGTGCCGCGCAGCATCGATCACGGCGTACAGGCGTCACTGGGTGAGGCCATCGTCGTCAACGTGCTGCTGCTCGGGCTGTTCGCCGTGCAGCACAGCGTGATGGCGCGGCCGGGGTTCAAGCGGTGGTGGACGCGGTTGGTGCCGGCGACGGTCGAGCGCAGCACCTATGTCCTGATCGCGAGCCTGGCGCTGGTCCTGCTCTACTGGCAGTGGCGCACCATGCCGGCGATCGTCTGGGACGTCGCCTGGCCGCCGGGGCGGTTCCTGCTGTGGACCTTGTTCGCGGTGGGCTGGCTGACCGTTCTGGCGTCGACGTTCATGATCAACCACTTCGACCTGTTCGGGCTGCGCCAGGTGTATCTGGCGTGGCGCGGCCAACCGTACACCGATCTGGAGTTCCGCACGTCGATGCTGTATCGCACTGTGCGCCACCCGATCATGGTGGGGTTCATCGTCGCGTTCTGGGCCACGCCCACCATGACCGCGGGCCATTTGCTCTTCGCCACCGCGACGACGGGCTACATCCTCGTCGCGATCCAGCTCGAGGAACACGACCTGACCGCCGCACTCGGCGACGACTACCGCCGGTACCGCAGCCGGACCGGAATGCTGATCCCCGGCCTGCACCGGCACGGCGGCGATTCGGCACCCGACACCACCGCGCGCCCGGCATGATCCGGCAGGACACCGCGATGAGGGCATCCGGCGTCGACCTGCTGCCGATCGTCGACGAGGGCCTCGGCAACTCGGCATACCTCGTCGACCTCGGTGACGGCCGCGCGCTGGCCGTCGACGTCAGCCGCGACCTGCGGGCGGTCCATGCCGCCGCGGCCGAGCGGGGCTTGTCGGTGGCCTTCGCCGCCGACACTCACCTGCATGCCGACTTCCTCTCCGGCGCACGGCAACTCGCCGCGAATCAGGGAACGCAGGTGCTGGCGTCGGCGGCAGGTCACCGCGAGTTCGCGCACACCGGGCTGGACGACGGTGACGAGGTCGACCTCGGTGGTCTGCGACTTCGTGCGCTGCTGACACCCGGCCACACCCACGAGCACATGGCGTTCCTGCTGCTCGACGGCGACCGCGAGGTCGGCGTCTTCTCGGGCGGCTCGCTGATCGTGGGCTCGGCGGCGCGCACGGACCTGGTCTCAGAGGAGCGGACCGACGAGCTCACCCGCGCGCAGTACGCGTCGTTGCGACGGCTGGCCGAGCTGCCCGGCGAGGTCGGCGTGTGGCCGACCCACGGCGCGGGATCGTTATGCTCGGCGCCGCCGGGGACGGACCGGACGAGCGCCATCGCCCGCGAACTCGCCACCAACCCGCTACTGGCCGCACCGGACGAGAATACGTTCGTCGAAAGGCTTCTCGGATCGCTGGGCAGCTATCCGCCGTACTTCCGCAGGCTGGGTGAGCTCAACCGGATCGGCCCGCCGCTGCTCGACGGCGAGCCGGTGCCGGCCGCACTGGACGTCGGCGAGGTGTCCGCCAGGTTGGCCGACGGCGCCGTGCTGGTCGATGCCCGACCGCTGGACCGGTTCGCGGCAGGCCATGTGCGCGGGGCGATCTCGATCCCCCTGCGGCCGGTCTTCGCCAGCTGGCTCGGGTGGCTGGCGCCGAATGACCGGCCACTGATCATCGTGCGCGACGACGACCAGGACCCGGCCGAGATCGCTTGGCAGGCGGCCAAGATCGGCTACGACACCATCGTCGGCGAACTGCGCGGCGGCATGACCGCCTGGCTGGCGGCGGGCCACGACGCCGCGAGCATCCCGCTCATACGACCGGGCGACATCGACGGTCGCCGCGTTCTCGACATCCGGCAGCAGTCGGAATTCGACAGCGGCCACCTGCCCGGCGCCCTGCACATCGAGCTCGGCGATGTCGGGGACCGGGCCGCCGATGTCCCCGACCGGCCCACGGTGGTGATGTGCGGCCACGGCGAACGCGCGATGGGCGCGGCGAGCCTGCTGGAGGCCGCAGGGCATCGCGACCTGGTGGTGCTCGACGGCGGACCCGGCGACTGGGCCGAGGCCACCGGCAGCCGACTCGAGACAGGGTCATGACGGTCAAGCCCCATCCGGCGCGGCTCGGGTTGCGCGCCAACCTCTTTCAGTTCTCCCTCCTCGTGGCCGTCAACGCCCTTGTCGGCGGCATGGTGGGCCAGGAACAGACGGTGTTGCCACTGCTGGCCGAGCGACACTTCCACCTGACCGGCTACACGTTCCTGCTCACCTATGTGCTCGCGTTCGGGATCACCAAAGCCGCGGCGAACTACTTCGCGGGCACGTGGTCGGACCGCTTCGGTCGCAAACCCGTCCTGGTGGCGGGCTGGTTGCTCGCGATCCCGGTACCGCTGCTGCTGATCTGGGCGCCGTCCTGGGGGTGGGTCGTCGCCGCCAACGTGCTGCTCGGACTCAGTCAGGGGCTCACCTGGTCGACGACCGTGGTGATGAAGATCGACCTCGTCGGTCCGCGCCAGCGCGGCCTGGCGATGGGTTTCAACGAAGCCGCCGGGTACGGCGCCGTCGCGGTGACCGCCGTGCTCGCCGGATATCTCGCCGCCCACTACGGATTGCGGCCCGCACCGTTTCTGCTCGGTCTGTGCTACGCGGTGATCGGGCTCGCCGTCAGCGCGGTGCTGGTGCACGAGACGCGCGGTCACGCCCGCCTAGAGGCCGACCTGCACCACGAGAGCGCAGGCGCCCACACGACGAACCGCGAGATCTTCGCCCTCACCACCTTCACCGAGCCCGCGCTGTCGTCGGCGAGCCAGGCCGGCCTGGTCAACAACCTCAACTTCGGGCTGTCATGGGGCCTGTTCCCGATCCTGTTCGCCAGCACCGGCATGTCGATCGAGCGCATCGGCATCCTCGTCGCGGTGTATCCCGCCGTGTGGGGCGTCGGTCAGATCCTCACCGGTGCGCTGTCGGACCGCTGGGGCCGCAAGCATCTGATCACCGCGGGCATGCTCACCCAGGCGGGCGCGCTGGGGCTGATCGCGAGCGTCGACACCTTCACCTGGTGGATCGTCGCCGGCGCACTACTCGGCGCGGGCACGGCCATGGTCTATCCCACGCTGCTGGCCGCGGTCGGCGATGTCGCCCATCCGCTGTGGCGGGCCCGCGCCGTCGGGGTCTATCGACTCTGGCGGGACAGCGGCTATGCCGCCGGGGCGATCGTCGGAGGCGGTGCGGCGGACCTGTGGGGTCTGCGGGCCGCGGTGTGGGTCGCCGCGGGCATCACCGTCGTCTCGGGACTCGTGGTGGCGGTGCGGATGTACGAGACGCACCGGGTTTGAATGCGACGTAGCGATAGGACGACGGGTTTGTTGCGACTTTGCGTCTAGTCGCGCCGAAATCTTCTCGGTTGGGCATTCGGCGCGCACCATGGCCGTCATGAGCTATCGCCCCGAAGCCGACACCTCGCGGCGCGTGATCGACGTCGCCACCGGCATTCTGGTGGGACTGCGCGGCTGCACCCAGCGCGAGGCCTTCGACGAACTCGTGCGGGTGGTCAACCAGACCGGTGTCGGGATCGGCAGCATCGCCGCGGGGCTCGTCGCACTGGCCAGCGGTCAGGCGTGTGCAGCCCACGCCGAAGCGTTCACCGTGTGGGGTGAGCTGGTCGGGCGCCGGGAGCTGAGTCCCGCGTAGCGGGGCCTACTCGGCCGCGTTGGCCACCATGTCGGTGGCGATCGTGGCCGCCTCGTCGCCGATGCCGTACCCGCACGCCCACGCCTCGACGGTCAGGTTGGACACCACCGACAGCGCGTGCTGGCAGGCCCAGCCGTCGGCGTCCTGCTGCGTGGTGACCTGGGTGATCAACGTGTCCTCGGTGATCACGTCGTCCAGGTCCCACAGATACGACAAGCCCGAATCATCCACGGCCACCGTCGAGTTCGCGCAGTTTTCCCATGCCGATGCCGACTCGTCGAAGAACTTGCTGGCCTTCTCGGCCGACGGGTACAACACCGCGGTCTGCTCCACCCAGTGGTTGTTGTCCTCGTCGGGCTCGCGCGCCACCTGATCGCGCACGTCAGTCCATCCGCTGCCCGCGTACACCGGCTCCTCGGCGCCGTAGATGGCACCGAGGCAGTCGCTGTCGGACACCTGGTCGGAGTGGTCGGTCATCTCCTCGAGCTCACTGGTGACCGTCATCGTGGTGGAGCCCATGATGCCGTTGAGCTCGCCGATCGACAGCAACACATCGTCGAGCTTCGAGGCGGACAGCGGCGGCACGTCCTGCCGGCCTCCGCCCTGCCCGCGCACCGCCGTCCCCGCGACCGTGCTCACACAGCCGGAGAGCAGTACCGATGCCGCCAAGACGACGCCCGCCGCGCAGGCCCGGGCCGTCGTACCGATGTAGGTCACCGCGTTATTGTGACCGACGTATGGCAAATACGTGCGGCGGCCGTCAATTCCGTCCCCGCCGTCACGAGACCCCCATCTTCTGCAGCATCAGGTTCGCGACCGCGACCGCATCGCTCGCGCCCGGTGCGCTGGTTCCCGCGACGTCGGAGATCTCCACGTCGACAATGCAGTCCGAGGCGATCCCGAGCGCCCGCTGGATCGTCGACCCCGCGTCGTGCATCACCACCGCCGAGACGATCCTGTCCTCGACTCCCACGTCGCTGATCCGGCTCGCGCCCTGCGTGCCGCGGTCGGGCTGGGTCAGCACCAGCGTCTGGCCGTTGCACCGGTGCCACTTGTCGGCCGAGGCGCCGAAGAAGGCTTGCGCGGCGGCGGGGTCACCGAATTGCACGACGCCGAAAAACCCCGTCGCCGACGGCCCGTCGGCGTCGCCGCCCGCCCACGACTGGCTGGCCACCGACCGCACCGGACTGGCCTCGTACACCACCTTCTGCAGTTGGTAGCGGGTGCTCACGCAGTCGACGGGGGTCGCCTCGGCCTCGCGCACCCCCTGCAGCAGCATGTCGGGACCGCCCTCGACGAGTTGGCCCATGAACCCGCTGGCGCCCAGCATGCTCGCCAACTCGTCGGCGGTCGGCATGGCCAGGGTCAGCGCACGGTCCGGTGTCGGCTGGACGGCCTCGGCGACCTGCACGGCCGGCGCCGGGGCGGACGGGGCCGAGCAGCCGGCGAGCATCGCGGCTGCGCCCACCGCCGCCATCGCCATCGCCGCCGAGCGCATCATCGTCAGGGGGGCCGGCTACTTCTTGGCCTTGTCGGCGGACGAATCGGTGGACAGCGCCGCGACGAACGCCTCCTGCGGCACCTCGACCCGGCCGATGGTCTTCATCCGCTTCTTGCCTTCCTTCTGCTTCTCGAGCAGCTTGCGCTTGCGCGTGATGTCGCCGCCGTAGCACTTCGATAGCACGTCTTTGCGGATCGCGCGGATGTTTTCGCGAGCAATGATCTTCGAACCGATGGCCGCCTGCACCGGAACCTCGAACTGCTGGCGCGGAATCAGCTCCTTGAGCTTGGTCGTCATCTTGTTGCCGTAGGCGTACGCCGACTCCTGGTGAACGATCGCACTGAACGCGTCGACCGGCTCGCCCTGCAGCAGGATGTCGACCTTGACGAGCTCGGCCTCCTGCTCGCCGGCCTCCTCGTAGTCCAGGCTGGCGTAGCCGCGGGTACGCGACTTCAGCGCGTCGAAGAAGTCGAAGATGATCTCGCCCAGCGGCATCGTGTACCGCAGCTCCACCCGCTCGGGAGAGAGGTAGTCCATGCCGCCGAGCTCGCCGCGCCGCGACTGGCACAGCTCCATGATGGTGCCGATGAATTCGCTGGGCGCGATGATCGTGGTCTTCACCACCGGCTCGTAGACCGTGCGGATCTTGCCGTCCGGCCAGTCCGACGGGTTGGTGACGACGAGCCCTGGATCATCGGGCGCCGTCCCCTCGGTTATCACGCGGTAGACGACGTTCGGCGAGGTGGAGATCAGGTCGAGGTTGAACTCGCGCTCGAGGCGCTCGCGGGTGATCTCCATGTGCAGCAGGCCGAGAAAGCCGCTGCGGAAACCGAATCCCAGCGCCACCGAGGTCTCCGGCTCGTAGGTCAGCGCGGCGTCGTTGAGCTGCAGTTTGTCCAGCGCCTCGCGCAGGTCCGGGTAGTCGGAGCCGTCGACGGGATACAACCCCGAGTAGACCATCGGCCGCGGCTCACGGTAGCCGGTCAGCGGATTCTCGGCGCCGTTGCGCGCGCTGGTAACGGTGTCGCCGACCTTGCTCTGGCGCACATCCTTCACACCGGTGATGAGGTAGCCGACCTCGCCGACGCCGAGCCCGTCGGAGGGTTTCGGCTCCGGCGAGACGATGCCGACCTCGAGCAGTTCGTGGGTGGCGCCGGTGGACATCATCTTGATGCGCTCGCGCGGGACGATCTTGCCGTCGACGACCCGGACGTAGGTCACCACGCCGCGGTAGGTGTCGTAGACCGAGTCGAAGATCATCGCCCTGGCCGGGGCGTCGGCGTCGCCGACCGGCGGCGGCACCTCCCGGACCACGTGGTCGAGCAGTTCGCGCACGCCGGCACCGGTCTTGCCCGAGACGCGCAGCACGTCTTCGGGTTCGCAGCCGATGATGTGGGCGATCTCGGCGGCGTAGCGGTCCGGATCGGCCGCGGGCAGGTCGATCTTGTTGAGCACCGGGATGATGTGCAGGTCGCGGTCCAGCGCCAGGTACAGGTTGGCCAGCGTCTGCGCCTCGATGCCCTGGGCGGCGTCGACCAGCAGCACCGCACCCTCGCACGCTTCGAGCGCCCGCGAGACCTCATAGGTGAAGTCGACGTGGCCCGGGGTGTCGATCAGGTGCAGCACGTACTCGGTGTCGTCGACCTTCCACGGCAGCCGGACGTTCTGCGCCTTGATCGTGATCCCACGTTCCCGCTCGATGTCCATCCGGTCCAGGTACTGCGCACGCATATCGCGGTCGGCGACCACCCCGGTGAGTTGCAGCATCCGGTCGGCCAACGTCGACTTGCCGTGGTCGATGTGGGCGATGATGCAGAAGTTCCGGATCTGCGCCGGCGCCGTGAAGGTCTTGTCGGCGAAAGTGCTGATGGGAATCTCCTGGTGGGACGGTCCGGGTGAATTACCAGCGTATCCAGGTGAGGCCGCGCGCACACAATCGCGCCGGAGCGGGCCTCGTTATGCTCGAGTCATGGCTCCGCCATGGAAGACATTCCAGAAGTTCGCGGAGAATTTGGTGTTCAACGAGGCGCCGAAGTTCATCCGTCAGATCGGCCAGTCCGAAACCGTGCAACGCGGCATTCAGCAGGGCATCCGGATAGGTATTGACGTGCTCGCGGGTCCGCCGCGGGACGAGGTACCCGCCATCACCGCGGGCCGGCCGGTCAGCCGCAACTTCGTGCCGACGGCGCACCGCGCGCGCAAGCTGGTGTACGCACCCGACCTCGACGGCCGCGCCGACCCCGGCGAGATCGTCTGGACCTGGGTGGTCTACGAGGACGACCCGACCCGAGGCAAGGACCGCCCGGTGCTCGTCGTCGGCCGCGACCGCTCCACGCTGCTCGGCCTCATGCTGTCCAGCCAGGACCATCACCGCGACGACCCCGACTGGGTCGCGATCGGCAGCGGCGGCTGGGACTACGAGAGCCGGCAGAGCTGGGTGCGCCTGGACCGGGTGCTCGATGTCCCCGAGGAGGGCATCCGCCGCGAAGGCGCGATCCTCGAGCGCGATAAGTTCGAGATCATCGCCACCCGCCTGCGCACCCACTACTCCTGGAGCTAGCCGGTCGGATTGCGTAAGCGTGCGTCAGCGCGGGTCGCGCCACATCGGCCACATGCTCGGCCCGCCGTCGGGCAGCGTGATCTCGCCGATCACTTCGAACCCGAAGCGCAGGTAGTACGCCTCGTTGCGCGGGTTGCTGTTCTCGAGGTAGGCCGGAACGCGCTCGGCGTCGCAGCGGTCGAGGCGCGAGCGCATAAGGGCCTGCCCGAACCCCGCGCCGCGCACCGACGGGTCGCTGCCTATCAGCATCAGATACCAGTGCGGCTCTTCGGGATGGCTCTTCTCCATGAGTTCCTGTACCTGCGCAAGCTCGGAGACGCGGGAGCGGAACGACCACATCATCACCGGCATGCTGAGCAGCTCCTCCACCCGCGATGCCTTGCGCTGACCCGGCGGATCCCACAGCGTCGCCCCGCCGATGGCGTTGGCACGCTGCGCCACCTCGGATCCTCCGCGCGGCAGGAAGTGCAGCCGCGCCAGCCCGGTGAACGCCCTGGTCAGCGCCTTCAAGCGGGTGCGGTCGTCGGGCAACATCCACGACGTGACGGGGTCCTCGTAGAAGGCGCGCGCCAGCACCGTGCCGATCCGGCGGGCGGCGCGTTGCCTCGCAGGCGCGACCTCGACGTCAGCCACGGGTGATGTAGGCCTGCAACTGCTCCTGCTGGGTCTCGAGCTCTTCCATCCGAGTCTTGACCACGTCGCCGATGCTGACGATGCCGCACAGCCTGCCGTTCTCCACCACCGGCACATGCCGCACCCGGTTGGTGGTCATCAACGCGCTGAGGCTGTCCACGGAATCCCCGGGGGCGCACGTCGCGACCAGCGTGGTCATGATCTCCGACACCGGTTGGGTGAGCAGGTCGGCGCCCCGGCGGTGCAGTGCCCGCACGACGTCGCGCTCCGAGACGATGCCGACCAGTCCGTCGGGTGAGACCACGATCATTGCGCCGATGTTGTGCACCGTCAGTTCGGTCAGCAGCCCCGCGACCGAGGTTTCCGGCGTGATCGTGGCGACCGCCGCGCCCTTGTTCCGCAACACGTCCGCGATACGCATCTCCGCCTCCGCTCGTGATGTCCCTCACACCAGGCTAGGTCGCCGGAGTGTCGGGTGAAAGCACTTTGGCCGGGTCCGCACGCGGCGAGTCGCGTCGCCCGGCGTCCCCGCCTGGGCGCGGGTTCCCTCCCCGGGCGGTCCGGCACATCGGATCGGCGGTCGGGCAAGGCTTTCCGCGCAGCCGGCCGCGAATAGCGCCCGCGAGCACCGCCCGCCGGGTATACCTGGGCCATGATCGAGGTCACCTTGCTGGGCACCGGTAGCCCTGTCCCCGACGCGCATCGCGCCGGTCCGTCGACGTTGGTGCGCGCGGGCGGCCAGACGTTTCTCATCGACTGCGGCCGTGGCGTTCAACAACGCATGACCGCCGCGGGTGTGGGCGCCAATGCGCTGACGGCCCTGCTGCTGACGCATCTGCACAGCGACCACATCGCCGACCTGGGCGACCTGCTCATCACCAGGTGGATCACCACCTTCCGACCCGATCCGGCACCCCTGCCGATCATCGGTCCGCCGGGCACCGCCGAGGTGGTCGACGCCACGCTGAAGGCGTTCGGCCACGACATCGGCTACCGGATCGCGCACCACGCCGATCTCACCGCCCCGCCGTCGGTTCAGGTGGAGGAGGTCACCGACGGTGTGGTGTGGGGCAGCGACGGCGTGCGGATCAGGGTCGCGCCCACCGACCATCGGCCCGTCGCGCCGACGATCGGCTTCCGCATCGAGCACGCCGACGCCTCGGTGGTGCTGGCCGGCGACACGGTGCCGTGCGAGAGCCTCGACGAACTCGCTACCGGCGCAGGCGGGTTGGTGCACACCGTCATTCGCAAGGACCTCGTCGACTTGTTGCCCCAGCAGCGCATCCGCGACATCTGCGACTACCACTCGTCGGTCGAGCAGGCCGCCGCCACCGCGGCGCGAGCGGGTGTCGGCATCCTGATCCTCACGCACTACGTGCCCGCGATCGCGCCCGGCCAGGAGGATGAGTGGCGGGCGTTGGCGGCCAAACACTTCGACCGGCAGATCGAGCTCGGCGACGACCTGCACCGCGTCGAGATCCACCCCGGCGTGTGTCACGCTTCCTGACTCGGTTGCCGACCGTGATGTTGTGTGCGAGTTCTCGCCAATTCCTCGAGCGGTAATTCACCTTCGGCGGACGGGGACCTACGCCAGGCGGGTGATCTCGACGACGACGTCCAGGTCGGTCGAGCCCTCGCCGGAGTAGATCCCCTTGAGGGGGCTGACGTCGGAATAGTCGCGGCCGACGCCGACGCTGACGTACTGCTCGTTGATCGCGGCGTCGTTGGTGGGGTCGTAGTTCCACCAGCCGCCCGTCCACGCCTGCACCCAGGCGTGGCTCTGACCGTCGATCGTCTCGCCGACGACGGCCTTGCCGTTCGGGTGCAGATACCCCGACACGTAGCGAGCGGGAATCCCCATGGCGCGCAGCAGGATCAAGCTCAGGTGCGCGAAATCCTGGCATACGCCCTTGCCTTCGCGCAGCGCGTCGAGGCCCGACGAGTGCACACCGGTGGTGCCCGCGACATACTCCAGTTCGCTGTGCACCCAGCGCGCCGCGGCGGTGACGGCCTCCCGCGGCGCGTGGTCTTTCATGAGGCGCTGCCCCACCCGCCGGATGCGCTTGCTGTCGGGGGTGTAGTGCGTCGGCGAGAGCACCTCGTCGAAGCGGTCGATGACCGCCTCGGAGGCCAGGTCGTCCCAGCTGACCCGGTCGTCGGGCAACTGGCCCGAGTCGGTCTCCACCACCGACGACGACGTCACCTCCAGTTCGGTGTGGGGGGCGTGCAGGTCGAAGGCCGTGACGGCGGTGCCCCAGTAGTCGACGTAGCGGTACGACCGCGTCGCAGGCACGGTCTCCACGCGGTTGAGGATGACGTTCTGCCGCGAGTCCGACCGCGGCGTCAGCCGCGCCTCGTTGAACGACGCGGTCACCGGCGACTTGTACGCATACCCCGTCGAGTGCACCACCCGCAACCGCCACATCAGCTGTTGCTCTTCGCGCAAGCGCTCATCGGTCAGATCTCGCCTTCCTCGATCACCAGCGCCCCGTTGTGCCCGGCGTCATGCCACGCCACCCACGGCGCAGAGTGGAAGTACTGCAGCGCCAACGCTTCTCCGACATCCGAACAGGTCTTCTGCAGACCGGCCAGCCGCTGTTCGAGCGACTCGAGCAGGACACCGGGCCGCAGGAACTCCAGCTCGCTGCGGGCCCGGCCGAGCAGCCGCTGCGCCTCGGCGGTGGCGCCGAGGCGGTTTTGCGGGCGGTTGATCAATTCGTCGAGGCTGTGCTCGGCCAGCCGCAGCGAATAGAAGATCGAGCGCGGGAACAGCCGGTCCAGCAGCATGAACTCGACGACGCGGCCGGCGTCGAGCACGCCGCGGTAGGTGCGCAGGTAGGTGTCGTGCGCACCGGCCGAACGCAGCAACGTCACCCAGGCCGGCGACGACGCGCTGTCCCCGACCCGCGACAGCAGCAGCCGGACCGTCATGTCGACGCGCTCAATCGCCCGGCCGAGCACCATGAACCGGTAGCCGTCGTCGCGCGAGAGCGTCGAGTCGGCCAGTCCGGCGAACATCGCCGCGCGGCCCTCGACGAATGACAGGAACTCGTGGGGGCCGAGCCGCTTGGCGGCCCGCTCCCGTTCGGCCAGCCCGTTGTAGGTGGTGTTGAGACATTCCCAGATCTCGGTGGAGGTCACTTCCCGTGCACCGCGGGCGTTTTCGCGGGCCGCCGAGATCGCGTCGACGATCGAGCCCTCGGTGCCCCGACTGAACGCGACGATGTCGGTCAGCGACCAGACGTCGAGCGGCTCGTCGGGCGGGTCGATGCCCAGCACCCGCAGCAGCGTGCGCGACGCCTGGTCGGGGTCGACGCTGGAGTCCTCGAGCAGCTGATGCACGGTCACGTCGAGGATGCGCGCGGTGTCGTCGGCACGTTCGACGTAGCGGCCGAGCCAGTACAGCGATTCAGCGTTGCGGGCCAACATGTCTCATCACCGCCTACTGCTGCTGCTGTTGGTCTTGCGACTGGCCGTCGGCGTTCTCCGGTTTGGACCCCCGAGCCGATTTCGGCAGCGAGCGAACCACTTCGGCGGCGCCGAGCTCGCGGTCGGCATCCGAGGCGCGCGACGCCAGCACCCAGGTGTCCTTCGACCCGCCGCCCTGGCTGGAGTTGACCACCAGGGAGCCCTCGGGCAGCGCGACGCGCGTCAGCCCGCCGGGCAGCACCCAGACGTCGTCGCCGTCGTTGACCGCGAACGGGCGCAGGTCGACGTGGCGCGGTACCAGCTGGTCGCCGATCTGGGTCGGCACCGTGGAGAGCTGCATGACCGGCTGGGCGATCCAGCCCCGCGGATCGCTGCGGATCTTCTTGCCGATCGCGGCGAGTTCCTTGTCCGAGGCGTCCGGGCCGAACACGATGCCGTAGCCGCCGGAGCCCTCGACGGGTTTGATGACGAGCTCGTCGATGCGGTCGAGCACCTCTTCGCGTTCGTCGTCGAGCCAACAGCGGAAGGTGTCGACGTTGGCCAGCAGTGGCTTCTCGCCGAGGTAGTACTCGATGATCGTCGGGACGTAGGTGTAGACCAGCTTGTCGTCGCCGACGCCGTTGCCGACCGCGCTGGAGATGACGACGTTGCCCGCACGCGCGGCGTTGAGCAGGCCCGCCACCCCCAGCACCGAGTCCGGCCGGAACTGCATCGGGTCGAGGAACGTGTCGTCGATCCGGCGGTAGATGACGTCGACCTGGCGTTCGCCCTCTGTGGTGCGCATGTAGACGGCGTTGTCGCGGCAGAACAGGTCGCGGCCCTCGACCAGCTCGACGCCCATCTGGCGGGCCAGCAGCGAGTGCTCGAAGTACGCCGAGTTGTAGACGCCCGGGGTGAGCACGACGACGGTCGGGTCGGCGACGTTGTTGGCCGCGGCGTTGCGCAGGGCCCGCAACAGATGCGACGAGTAGTCCCCGACGGCGCGCACCCGGTGGGTGGCGAACAGGTTGGGCACCACGCGCGCCATGGTGCGGCGGTTCTCCATCACGTAGGACACCCCGGACGGGGAGCGCAGGTTGTCCTCGAGCACGCGGAAGTCGCCCTTGGCGTCGCGGATCAGGTCGATGCCGGCGACGTGGATGCGCACGCCGTTCGGCGGGATGATGCCGAACGCCTCGCGGTGGAAGTGCTCGCAGGAGGTGACCAGGCGCCGCGGGATCACCCCGTCGCGCAGGATCTCCTGTTCGCCGTAGATGTCGTCGAGATAGAGCTCGAGCGCCTTGACCCGCTGGATGATGCCGCGTTCGAGGCGGGTCCACTCCGCCGCGGAGATGACGCGCGGCACCAGGTCGAGGGGGAACGGCCGCTCCTGACCGGACAGCGAGAACGTGATGCCCTGATCGATGAACGCCCGGCCCAGCGCCTCCGCGCGGGCCGCCAGCTCGGAGGCGTCCGAGGGGGCCAGCTCGGCGTGGAGGCCCTTGTAGGGTCCGCGCACGTTGCCTTGACCGTCGAACATCTCGTCGAAGGCTTCGGCGTAGCTGCCGAGGTCGCCGTAGCCGGCGAAGACGCCCTCGTACCGATTGGCCGCCTTGGCCGTGCCGCGCGACGGTCGCGCGGTCTGCGTCGGCACGGCGGGGTCGGCTCCTCGCGGGCGCGGGGCCACATTCGCTCCGCCGGTGCGCGGCATCGTTTCTGCCCCTCGCGTGCGCGGTGTTCGCAGGCTCACCCCTGCCATGCTGCATCACATCATGCATTTCGGCAGGCCAGCAGCCCTCGCTTTGGGGGATGGTCGGCCCCGCTGGTACCCTGAACAGTCGCTGCCCGTCGCCGGGCCATACAGACTTACCCACTCCGAACGAGACTTACGAAGGAACACGCGCGTGGCCAACATCAAGTCGCAGGAAAAGCGCATCAAGACCAACGAGCGCCGCCGACTGCGCAACAAGTCGGTGAAGTCCTCGCTTCACACGGCGGTCCGCGGATTCCGGGAAGCCGTCGAGTCCGGCGACAAGGAAAAGGCCAGCGAGCTGCTGGCAGCGACCAGCCGCAAGCTCGACAAGGCCGCCAGCAAGGGCGTCATCCACAAGAACCAGGCCGCCAACCGCAAGTCGGCCCTCGCCCAGGCGCTCAACAGGCTCTGATCGCTCGTCCGCTCAGTCCTCTACGAGCTCCGCGACCTTCCTGACGGTCGCCTCCAGCGCGTAGTCCGCGTCCGCGGCCGCGCCCTTCACGTCCGCGTTCAGCGCGGCGACCAAGCGCAGCGCCTCGGCGACCGAGGTGCGTGACCACCGCCGCGCCTGCTTCTGCGCCTTCTGCACCCGCCACGGCGGCATGCCGAGCTCGGAAGCCAGCCGGTACGGATCGCCCGACAGCGGCGCGACCCGGGCGATGGTGTGCACCGCCTCGGCGAGCGCATCGGCCAGCACGACGTGCGGCTCGCCGCGCAGCATCGCCCACCGCAGCGCCTCCGCGGCGCCCGCGACGTCGCCGACGACGGCCTTGTCCGCGATGTCGAACCCCTTCACCTCGGCCTTGCCGGAGTGGTAGCGGCGTACGGCCGCGGCGTCGACCACACCGTCGGTGTCGGCGGCCAATTGCGAACACGCCGATGCCAACTCGCGGATGTCCGAACCGACCGCGTCCAGCACGGCGGTGACCGTCTCGTCGCCGACCTTGATCTTCAGCGCGCGGAACTCGCGGCGGACGAAGTCCGCCCGCTCGGCGGCCTTGGTGATCCGTGCGCACGGATGCACCTCGGCGCCAAGCTTTTTGAGCTGGTCTGCCAGCGCCTTGGCACGCCCGCCGCCGGAGTGCACCACCACGAGCATGGTGCCCGGCGGCAGGTCGGCGGCGGCTTCGGCGATCAGCGCGACGGCGTCCTTGCCGGCCTCGGCGGCGGCCTCCAGCACCACGACGCGTTCGTCGGCGAACAGCGACGGGCTGAGCAACTCGGCCAGCTCACTGGTGCTGACCTCGCCGGCGCGCAGCCGGTCGACCGGCACATCCGCGGTGCCCGCCTGTTTGCGCGCCGCACGCAGCACCGCCGCCACGGCGCGTTCGACCAGCAACTCCTCATCCCCGAGCACCAGATGCAGGCGCGATTCGTGGCTCACCCCACGATCGTGTCACGCCCGCCCGACAGGCCCGACACCGTCCATGCCAGCAGACACAGCGCGACGCCGTACGTCGCGACCCGCACCCACCGCGACCGCCACGCCAGCACCGCCGACACTCCGGCAGCGGCCATGGTGAACACGCCGAGCACTCCGGAGGGCACCGGTATCGACGCGCCGGGCACACCCGCCGCCCAGCGCGCCACCCGCAGTAGCCACCACAATTCGGGCCCGGTGAAGCGGATCAGCAGCTCGGCCCCCGCCGGCCAGATCGGGCCCAGCGCGGCCGCGGCGGTGCCGACCACGGTGATCGGCGGAATCACCACGGCCGCAGCGATATTGGCGCCAATCGAGACGACGCTGAACCTACCCGACATTCCGGCGATCAGCGGTGCGGTGACCAGTTGCGCCGCGACGGCGACACTGACGGCGTCGGCCGCCGGCTTGGGCCATCCGCGTCCGACGAGGCGCCGCGACCACACGGGCGCCAGGATTATCAGCGCGGCGGTCGCCGACACCGACAACGCGAAGCCGAGATCAACGGCGAGTTCCGGCGACGCGATGAGCAGCACCAGCACGCTGGCCGCCAACGCCGGGATCGCCTGACGGCGCCGATGCGACAAGACGGCCAGCAACGTGACCGCACCCATCACGGCGGCGCGCAGCACGCTCGCGGTGGGCTGTACCACGACCACGAATGCCGTCAGCGCGACCGCCGCGAGGCAGACCGCGGCCCGCGGGCCGACAAGAACCGCGGACAACAGCACTGCACCGCACACGATCGTGACGTTGGCCCCCGATACCGCGGTCAGGTGAGTCAGCCCGGACGCCCGGAACTCCGCCGTCGTCTGCGCAGACAGTGCCGACGTGTCCCCGAGCACCAGCGCAGGCAACATCGCCGCCTGGTCGGGGGGTAACGCCCGCCGCGCAGCGTCGGCGAAACCCGCGCGGGCACCGTGCGCGGCGCGGTGGATGGCGGCCGCCTCGCCGATGGTCGGTTTCCCGACGACGGAGAGCACCGCCACGGTCAGGTCGCGCCGGTTGGGCCGCCCGATCCGCGCACGAACCGCCACCGGCGTGCCGGCCGGCAACGCGGCTACGGCGGCGCCGGAGGCGAACACCACCACCCGACCCGACATCGGCTGTCCGTCGGCCTGCACCAGCGAGCCGCGAAACATCGTGCGGTTACCGCCGACGGCGCGCGGGGTCTCGCTCGGTGTGACCACGACGGCGGCGACCGTGCCGTAGCGCATGGCCAGCGGATGGTGCCGTAACTCGTCCACCCGCAGTCCGACCGCGACGCCGAATGCCGCCGCGACCACACCGACCGCGGCGACGCCTGCACCGACGGCGCGCCTGTCGACCTCACCGCGGCGGGCACTACCCCACCACCCCGCCGCGAGCGAAGCCGCGACCGCGACGACACCCGTAACCACCGATCCGCTTGTCGCCCAGATTATTCCGGCCGCCGTCACCGCCCAACCGGTCACCGCGGCCGGTACCAGTCGAAGATCGAGCGGTGTCGCGGCGGCGTCGGCCACCGACGTCACACATGGACCAGGTTGCGCAGCTTCTCCAGCCGCGCCGGCCCGATGCCGTCCACATCGCCGAGTTGCTCGACGCTGGTGAACTGCCCGTTGGCGTCGCGCCACGCCACGATGGCGGCGGCGGTCACCGGGCCGATCCCCGGGAGCGTGTCGAGTTCGTCGACGGTGGCGGTGTTGAGGTTGACCAGCCCGGCCGGCGCCGCGTCACCACCGGTGCTCGCGGGTGCCTGAGGCGGTGAGGCCGCTGCGGTACCGCCGCTGACCGAGCTGCCCATCGTGACCGGCTCACCGGGCGGTGCGGCGATCCCCACCACGACCTGCTCGCCGTCGGCCACCCGCCGTGCCATGTTGAGGCCCACCAGGTCCGCGCCGTCCAGCGGCCCACCGGCGGCCTCCAGCGCGTCGGCGATCCGCGCGCCGGCGTCGAGTGTGACCAGTCCCGGTTCGTGCACCAGGCCGACGACGCTGACCACCACGGGCGCATCGGCCGCGGCGGGTGTCGGGCTGGACGATGAAACCATCTGCACCGGAGGCAACTTCGCCGATGCCACCGCGGGCGTTTTGTCTCGCACGAGTGCGAACACCGTCACCAGCACGGCGACGACACCCACCACGGCCAGCGCCACGACGCCGGCCCGTCCGGGATCGGCCCGCACCGAAGAGAACCAACCGGTCGCATCGCCGGATTTCGATTCGGGCAGCCAACGTGTCAGGGCGGTATCGGCATGCCGGACGTCGTCGTCGGTGTCGGGTTCGGCCTCGGGTTCGGTGCCCAATCGGCGGTGAAGGCGCTGGGCCGCGAGTTCGGTTCGCATGTCCGAAACGTAGGCCGGGGTGCCGACCTCCGGACCCGGTGAGCCGGCCGCGCGACGCGCCCTGTGGATGAAATCAGCGTTGTGCATAACGCTGGTGTCTACGATCCTTGCTGTGGATCGTCGAGTGCCGATGGTCGCCGCCATCGCGTTCGCGGTGCTCTACACCGTTGCGCTGACGACGGTTCCCACCCTCCCCGGCATCGACAAGGCCGGTTACGACATCGTCACCCATGTCAACGAGCATTCCGGCGCCATGCGGGCACAGGCACTGCTGGTGACGTTCGGTTCGCTCGCGCTGGTGGTGGTGCTGAGCCATGCGCGTGACCGGTTGGCCGGGCCGTATGCGTTCATGTTCACCATCGGCGCCGCCGTCGTGCTGGTCCAGATCAGCATCGCGACGTGGTTCACCGCCGGAATCGCTTTGCATCCCGGCGAACTGGGCTCGGCCACCGCGCGCACCGTCGCCGATGTGGTAGCGATGTTCGGGCCGGTGCTCACCGTGGCCAACATCATGGTCGCGGCGCCGATCCTATTGGCCGCCAACGACGGCCGTCTTCCTCGCTGGCTCGGCATCGTCGCCGCGGTTTTCGCCGTCGAGCAGCTGATCGAGACGATCACGATCATCGGTCCACCGGCCAGCTTCGTCTCGCCGGGCGGGCCGATGAATTTCTACCTCGGCGGGCCGCTGATGATCCTGTTCTTCCTCGCACTCGGCGTCGCGCTGTCCGTCGAGACCGACCCCGTCGCAGGTCCGATCGCGGCGGACGGCGAGTCGGACGGCGACGGCTCGGACGTCGAAGCGGTCGAACCCGACGCCGCCGACGGGCGCGCCGACGACTGAGTCCCGCCGTCGTCCTCCTCGGTGTCGGCGTCGGCGCCTGCTGATCCGATCGGCTGCTCACCGGCCTCCGGCGAATCCATGCCCCCGTTGCTGGGCGTGTCCGAATCGGCGCTGAGGCGTTGCCGATCCGCGCCGCTCGCCACCGCAGAATGCGTCTCTTCGCCGGCTAGCACCACCGGTCGGCTCGGCGCCGCCGGGAAGGGATCGGCGAGCGAACCGCCGATGTTGGTCACCGCGGTGTCGACCGCGTCACGGACGATGCCGCCCGCGACGCCGATCGTTTCGGCGGCCCGGGACGCGCCCGCCGTCAGCGACGCGGCGGGGTCACCCGACCGGGCGAGCTCCCGCGCAGCGGCATCCGCCGATTGCACGACTCCGAGCAGGACAAGCTCGCCCGCCTGGAAAACCACGGCGCTGAACACCTTGACGGCTTCCACGGCCAGCACCTGCGGGAGGGTCCGTGCGCCGGTCTCGGTGGGCGCCGGCGGGGGCAACGGCTGACTCAGCGCGGCGAGGATGTTCACTCGGGCCGCGTTGACCGCCGACAGCCACTGGGCGGGTCGACCGACGGCCGCGGCGAGGTTCGAGAGTTCGACCAAGACCACCGCGAAGTTGTTGAACGCCTTCGGTACGACGCGGTATACGTCGTTTTCGAGAATCGGTGTCGCTGCCGCGTCGACCGGTCCGGTCACCGACGCCGCGGCGGCACCCGCGGCCTTCAGAACCGAGGCCGTCGTCGTCAGCGCATCGATGAACGCGCCCGGCACCTGGGCCACCGCGACGGGCACCTCGACCACACCCGAGACGACATGGGGGCAGATGACGGCGCAGTACTGAAACTGGTTGCGAACGAATGCCAATGGGATCGCGCCGATGGGTGGAACGTCTGCCGCGACGAGGCGGACCTCGGGTGGCTGCGCCGGAAGTTCCACCGCCGGCGGGTGCGCTGTCACCACACCGCCCACGACGGCGGCCGCGCTGACCGCCGCGATGGCCGAAGCGACACCTGGGTTCATCCGCATACTCATCTCGGCTCCCCGTGTGTAGCACCCCCTAGAGTCACGAGCGCGGGCCGCGAAAAGTTCGGGTCGGCGGTAGGCGAATCCGTCGGGGCCGTCGCCGCGGACGAACTAGCATCCCCCCGGTGAATACGTTGCAGCGCTACACCGGCCGTCGGGTGCTCATCACCGGCGGCGGGTCCGGCATCGGCCAGGCATCGGTCCTGCGCATCCTCGCCGAGGGAGGCACCGTCGCCGCGGCCGACATCAGCGAGTCCGGTCTGGCCGACACCAGGGCCAAGGCCGGCGAGCAGCAGGACCGGCTCACCACCATCGTGATGGACGTCGGCGACGAGGACTCGGTCAGCGCCGGGGTCAACAGCGCAGTCGACGCGTTGGCCGGCCTGGACACGCTGGTCAACGTCGCGGGGATACTGCGGTCCTGGCACTTCGCCGACACCACGCTCGCCGATTTCGAACAGGTCCTGCGCGTCAATCTCATCGGCACCTTTCTCGTGACGCGCGAAGCCCTTCCTGCGCTGCGCGGCGGTACCGCCCCGGCCGTGGTCAACTTCAGCTCGACCTCGGCCAGCTTCGCCCATCCCTACATGGCGGCATACGCGGCCTCCAAGGGCGGCATTCAGGCGATGACGCACGCGTTGGCGCTGGAGTTCAGCAAGGAGCGCATCCGGTTCAACTGTGTGCAGCCCGGCTCGATCTCGTCCGGGATGACCGATGGCACAGGGGAATCCAAGCAGAGCGTCGGGCCCGGCCTACCCGCGGACGCCGACTATTCCCTGTTCGGCAAGATCGTGCCGACGCTACCGCTCGACGGCGGTGCGATGTTCGCCGAACCGGACGCGGTGGCCGCGGTGGTCGCGATGCTCGGCGCCCCCGAGGCGTACTTCATCACCGGCACCGAGGTGCGCATCGACGGCGGCACACACATGTAGCGACGGCCGAATCAGCCCCAGCCGTCGCTTCGCCAGCACACCCAGTCGATCTCGACGCGTGCGCCGGCCGCGAGTCCGGTCACGCCGACACAGGTGCGCGACGGCAACCGCTCGGGGAACCACGGCGCGTAGGCGGCATTGAAGGTGTCGTAGTCGTCCCAGTCGAGGAGGTATGCGCGGACCTGCACGACGTCGTTCACCGTCCCGCCGCACAACTCGGTGACCCGCGACAGGTTGCGCATCACCTGGTCGGTCTGAGCGGCGACCTCGGCGCCGACAAGGCGGCCGTCGAGATCGGTCGGCATCTGTCCGGTCACATAGAGGGTGGGCCCGGCCGAGGTGGCGTGCGCGAACGGAGCGACGGCGGGTGGCACCCCGTCGGCCGGACTGAACGTGAACGCGCGGACTGCACTGGTGCTCACGACCGGTCATCCAACCACGAGGAATCCGCCCGGGTCGACCGTTGGCCGACACGGTGACCGCTAGGGTCGTGGTCACACCGGACACCGAGGAGACGCCACACCATGCCGACCGAGCCGATTCGTGTCATCCAATGGACCACCGGCAACATCGGGCGCCGGTCGCTGCACGCCATCATCGGCCGCGACGACATGGAACTGGTCGGCGTGTACGCCCACGGCGCGGAGAAGGTCGGCGTCGATGCGGCGGAATTGGCCGGATGGCCCGAACCCACCGGCGTGACCGCCACCGACGACATCGAGGCGCTGCTGGCCCAGAAGCCGGACGCCTGCTGCTACAACCCGCTGTGGCCGGACATCGACGAACTGACCCGGCTGCTGGAAGCCGGGGTCAACGTCTGCTCCAGCGCGGCGTGGATCACCGGCGGCAAGCAGACACCCGAAGACCTCGACCGCATCCGAAAGGCCTGCGAGAAGGGCAGTTCGACGATCTTCGGCAGCGGCGCGCACCCCGGGATGACCAACATGGTCGGC
This sequence comes from Mycobacterium sp. B14F4, assembly GCF_039871645.1. Classification (NCBI taxonomy): domain Bacteria; kingdom Bacillati; phylum Actinomycetota; class Actinomycetes; order Mycobacteriales; family Mycobacteriaceae; genus Mycobacterium; species Mycobacterium sp. B14F4. Next base: position 117,193 of record NZ_JBDPMF010000010.1, read on the forward strand.
ATGGTGCTCAGCGGGGCCTGTGAGCGGGTCGACGAGATCCGCATCACCGAGTCGGTGGACTGCTCGACCTACGAGTCGGCCGGAACGCAGACGGCGATGGGTTTCTCCCAGGACCCCGACACCCCCGGACTGGCCGAAAGTGTGCGGCGCGAGAGCGAGGTGTTCGCCGAGTCGGCGGCGATGATGGCCGACGCGATCGGTGCCAAGCTGGACCGAATGACGTTCGACGTGACTTTCACTGCGGCTACCGGCGATTCGGACCTGGGCTTCATGCAGATCCCGGCGGGGACCGTCGCCGGTGTCTACGGCTACCACCGCGGCTGGGCCGGGGACAAGAACGTCGTGAGCGTGGGCTTCAACTGGATCATGGGTGAGCACGTCACGCCACCGAAGCCGCTCGAACACGGCCACGTCATTCAGGTGTTCGGTGTGCCCAACATGCGCACCGTGCTGCATTGTCTGCCGCCGAAAGACTGGACCGAGCCCGGCTTCATGGGGCTGGGCATGATCTACACCGCACTGCCGGTCACCAACGCGGTGCCCGCCGTGGTCGCCGCACCGGCAGGCATCGTCACGCTGAAGGACCTGCCGCCGGTCACCGGCCGCGCGGCGGTGTAAACCACGCGGCGAGCGCACAGCTAGGTACGGTTTTCTCGGCTTTTTCCGTACCACACTGTGCGCTCGGCGACCCTTAGAGTCGTTGTGCCAGCGTCGTCTTACCGGGCCCGTCGAGGTCTGCCAGGGCGGCGGGCCGACCCGTCATCGCCATCATGAGCGCCTCGCCCGGCCCGGTCACCTCGGGACCGTCGCCGTGTGCCCAGTCGACGTCGGTGGTGCGCAGCCGCAGCCCGCGGATCCGCCGGCCGGCGCCCAGGCGCGGGTTGCCCGGGATCAGCGGCAGCACGCGGGCAAGCCGGTCGGCGGGAATGACCCTGGGCCGGTTCAGCGCTCGCCGGATGTCCTGGTGATGGACCGTGCCGTCGACAAGAGCGATCATGCCGCCGAAGCCGGCGGTCAGCCCCGACGGGTACAGGTGCCGGTCGAGGAAGTCGAGCAACTCGTCGGGCGACAGCGCGGCGAAATCGTCGACGCCCACCTGATTGGCCCGCACGATCCAGCCTCTGGCGAACCGCTTGGCCAGGCCGCCGAAACCCAACTCCTCGTAGCTGACGACGTGCGCCACAACGTCTTTGACCGTCCAGCCCGTGCAGAGGCTCGGCGTGTCCCACTGCTGAGGGGTCAGCCCGGCCAGAAACTCCGCCAGGTCGGCCCGCTCGGCGCGGGCCATGTCCATCAGGCCGGCCGTCATCGTCACGCGTCGCCCTCGACGAGGTCGCCGTAGCGGCGCAGATACAGCGGCCAGCCGGCCTCCCCGTCGACACCCGCCGCGACGGATGCCCAGCCCTCGCCGTGCCGGTCGATGTGACGGTGCTCGAGGGTCACGCGGGTACGGTCGTCCGCCTCGGCGGCGAACACGACCTCGACCTCGCTGGTCTTGTCCAGGTCGGTCTCCACCTGCCACGTCGGGCCGATGTCCCAGGTGAACACGACCCGCGTCGGCGGCTCGAAGGCGACGATGCGGGCCCACCTGCACTCGCTGCCGTCGACGCCGCGGTCGACGATGTGGCCGCCGACGCGGGCCTCGAACACCGTCTCGGCGATCGGCACGCCCAGCAGGTTGTGCTCGCGCGGTTTGAAGTCGCCGAACCGCTCGGTGAACACCCGAAACGCCCTGTCGAGGGGAGCGTTGACCGTGATGTCGTGCCGAACTGTCGCAGATTGAGCCTGGGTCATGATGCATCTCCTTCACGTCCTTCGCGTTCGACGATCTCCTTGAATCCGGCGAGGGCCTGCAACCAGAACCGATCGAGTTCGGCGCGCATGGCGGCCAGTCCCGACGGATCCAGTTGATAGACCCGCCGGGTCCCGTCGGCGCGGTCGCAGACCAGCCCGGCACGCTTGAGCACCTTGAGGTGCTGCGACACCGCCGGCCGACTGACCGGGAGGTCGCGGGCCAGCTCACCGACCGCCAACGGGCCGTGCGCGAGTCGTTCGACGATCGACCGTCGGGTGCGGTCGGCCATCGCCACCCACGCATCGGCCTCTTGGTAAGTCGGCACGAACCGTAAGTTAGCACTTACCGAAGCGCCGCGGCAAGGGTCCCCGGACCCCCGGCGGCTATTCGGAGAGCTGGACGACGACGCCGATCGCGCCCGCGCCGAGGTGTACCGACAGCACCGGCCCCATGTCGGTCACGGTGAGCGCCTCGATCTGCGGCAGCCGGCCGGTCAGCGCGGCACCGACCTCGTCGGCGCCGTCGTGGTTGTCGACGTGGTGCACCGCGATCGCGGCCCGCCGCTCGCCGACGATCTCGACGACCCGGTCCACCATCGTGGCGTGGGCCCTGCTGACGGTGCGGATCCGCTGGTCGAGCACGAGCCGGCCGTCGACGTCCAGACACAGCAGCGGCTTGACCGACAGCGCGGTGCCCATCCATGACGCGGCGGCGCCGATCCGCCCGCTGCGGCGCAGGTTGTCCAGCCGGTGCACAACGATGAACGCGTGCGTACGCCCCACCGCGACGCGGGCCGCCGCTTCGACGGCGTCCAGTGCAGCTCCGGTCGCCGCGGTTCTGGCCGCAGCCAACGCGGTGAACCCGACGCCCATCGCGGCTGACCTCGAGTTGACCACCCGCACCGCCGAACCGAACTCGCGGGCGGCCTGCACCGCCGAACTGTAGGAGCTCGACAGCGCCGCCGAAATATGCACGGCCACAACGCCGTCGCCGCCGCTGTCGTGCAACGCCTGGCGGTAGGCCTCGGTCAGGTCGGCGGGCGTCGCCCCTGCGGTGCTGGCGCGGGGCACGTCGTGCACGTCGTAGGGCACGTCGTCGATGCCGTCGCGCAGGTCGACCATGTCGACGAGCACATGCAGCGGCACCTGGCGGATGTCCCACTGCTTGCGCTCGTCGGCCTGCAACCGCGAGGACGAGTCGGTCACGACGATCACCGACACGGCACGCCGGCCTCCGCGAGCGCCTTGAGCATCAGATCGGCCACTGCCTGATGGCCCTCGAAGTTCCAGTGAATGCCGTCCGGATTGCCTCGCCCGCTCATGACGTACTCCCCGACCGCGGCCTTGAGGTCGACGAGCGGAACGTCGTGTTGGTCGGCCCATTCGGTGATGGCCGCCACGGTCCCCTCGCGACCGTGGTGCGCCTTGCCGTAGGTCTCGGCGATGTGCACCGAGGGCAGGCAGGCGACCACCGGGATCCCGGGCCGGTTGAAGTCGATTGCGCCCCTGGTCATCTCGAGGTATTCCGCGGTGAGGTGCGGTGGCAGCGCCGGCCGCGCGACCGGCGACAGGCGCGGTTGCACCCAGCAGTAGCCGTCGCGCACCCAGCGCCGCAGCAGAGGCGGTCGCACGTAGCGGATCAACTCGCGCAGCGCGGTCGGCAGCGGTGACGGCAGCGAGTCCATCCCGCCCGTCGCGAACACCACCGCGCCCGCGCGCGGCAGTGCCGCCCACGCCCGCGGGTCCTGGGTGGCCGCCCACCAGACGTCGCGGCACGTCCAGCCGATCCGGCCGATGACTTCGACATCCCAGTCGAGTTGGCGGGCGACGATGTTGGGCCAGATCCGCGGATCGTCGGCCGGCAACCCGCCCTCGGGCCCGTAATAGGACAGCGAGTCGCAGAAGACCAGCAGGGTCGGTCGGGTCCCCGATTCACAGGACATCGTTGGCCACCTGAGCCGAGGCGTTCCATACGTCGAGCCGCCAGCGGATGTCCTCGGCAGGCGCATCGGGCACGCTGTGTCCTGACAGCTGCACCCAGCTGGCGTTGCCCATGCCGCCCAGAATCGGCCAGTTGTCGACCGGCAGGCCGAGCAGCGCCGCTGTCAGCGCGGCGATCAATCCGCCGTGGGCCACCAGCACCACTGGGCGGTCGGGGTCGTCGCGCCCCCATTCCTGTTGTGCGGCAACGAGTTCGGTGACCAACGGCAAACTGCGGACGGCGACGTCGACCCGGCTCTCGCCGCCGGGTGGCGCCCACCGCGAGTCGTTGCGCCACGCCAGCCGGGCGCCGGGCGCGACGGCGTCCACCTCGAGATGGGTCAGGCCCTGCCACTCACCGAGGTGTGTCTCCCGCAGCCGGGCGTCGACCAGCACCGGCATTCCGGCGCGCTCGCCGAGCGACACCGCGGTGTCCAGCGCACGCCGCAGATCCGACGACATGATCGTCAGCGGTTGCCGTTTGGCCAGCACCTCGGCGGCCGCGACCGCCTGCTCGCGGCCCAGGTCGGTCAGGTCGGTGTCGAGCTGGCCCTGCATGCGACTGCCCGCGTTGTACTCGGTCTGACCGTGCCGCAGCATGACCAGGCGGCGGACTCTCACGACTGGCCGTCCAGATCGACGGGGATCGTCGGGCAGTCGCGCCAAAGCCGGTCCAGGGCATAGAAATTGCGTTCGTCCTGATGCTGGATGTGCACCACGATGTCGACGTAGTCGAGCAGCGTCCAGCGGCCCTCGCGGGCGCCCTCGCGTCGGGCGGGCTTATAGCCGGCCACGCGCATCTTCTCCTCGACCTCGTCGACGATCGCGTTGACCTGGCGCTCGTTGGTCGCCGAGGCGATGACGAAGCAATCGGTGATGACGAGTTGTCCCGACACGTCGATGACCACCACGTCGTCGGCGAGTTTGGACGCGGCCGCCTGCGCGGCCACCGCGGCCATGCGGACGGCTTCGTCGGAGGCGCTCATTGGTCCTTCCCGTGGGTTGCCAGTTGTTGGGCGGTGTAGAGCCTGCGTTTGGCCACGTACTGCACGACGCCGTCGGGCACCAGGTACCAGATGGGGCGGTTCTCCTCGGCGCGCTTGCGGCAGTCGGTCGACGAGATCGCCAGTGCGGGGACCTCGACGAGCTGCAACGCGCCGGCGGGCAGTTCCTTCATCGCGGCCGAGATGTGCTTGCCGTCCAGTTCGTAGCCGGGCCTGCTGACGCCGACGAAGCTGGCGATCGCGAACATCTCCTCCCAGTTCTGCCACGACAGGATCGACGCCAGCGCGTCGGCGCCGGTGATGAAGAACAGGTCGGCGCCCGGGTTCAGCGCCCGCAGATCGCGCAGCGTGTCCTTGGTGTAGGTGGGCCCGCCACGGTCGATGTCCACCCGGCTCACGCTGAACCGGGGATTGGCGGCGGTCGCGATGACGGTCATCAGGTAGCGGTCCTCGGCGGCGGTCACGTAGCGGTGGTGCTTCTGCCACGGCTGCCCGGTCGGAACGAACACCACCTCGTCGAGGCTGAACAGATCGGCGACCTCGCTGGCGGCGACCAGGTGGCCGTTGTGGATGGGATCGAACGTCCCACCCATCACGCCCAGCCTGCGTCGAGAAGCCACGAATAGCCAGCTTACGGGAGGGTCGGCGAGGATCAGACCGGCAGCAACTCGTCGATCACCGACGCCAGCTGCTTGGCGGAGCGGCATTCGTGCATGGTGATGACGTCGCAGTAGCGCGGCACCGCCGAATCGCCGCTGCCCCACAGGTGCTTCGGCTCGGGATTCAGCCAGTGCGCATGCCTGCTGGAGTTGACCATGTGCGCCAGCAGTTCCAGCTCGGGGTTGCGGTAGTTGTTGCGGCCGTCGCCGAGCACCAGCAGCGAACTGCGCGGCGACAACACGTTCGGCCAGCGATCCATGAACGACACGAACGCGTGCCCGTAGTCGGAGTGACCGTCGCGGGTGTACACCCCGGCCTCGCGGGTGATGCGCTGGACCGCCACCGCCAGGTCCGCGTCGGGTCCGAACAGCTCGGTCACCTCGTCGGTGGTGTCGATGAAGGCGAACACGCGAACGCGGCTGAACTGCTGGCGCAGCGCGTGCACGAGCATCAGCGTGAAGTGGCTGAAACCGGCCACCGAGCCGGAGACGTCACAGAGCACGACGAGTTCCGGCCGGGCCGGGTGCGGCTTCTTGAGCACCACATCGATCGGCACGCCGCCGGTGGACATCGACTTGCGCAACGTCTTTCGCAGGTCGATCTCGCCGGCGCGCGAGCGCCGCCGCTTGACGGCCAGCCGGGTGGCCAGTGTGCGTGCCAGCGGCGCCACCACATTGCGCATCTGGCGCAGCTGCTCGCCGGACGCGCGCAGGAACTCCACGTTCTCGGTGAGCTGCGGCACGCCGTACATCTGCACGTGGTCGCGACCCAGCTGCTCGGCGGTGCGACGTTTGGTCTCCGCCTCGACCATCTTGCGCAGCTGGTTGATCCGCTGCGCGGCAAGCGCTTTGGCGATCTGCTCCTGCGTGGGTGTGGGCTCGTCGCCGTACGGCGCCAGCAACCCGGCCAACAGCCGGCCCTCGAGATCGTCGAGGTTCATCGACTTGAGCGCCTGATACGACGAGTACGACGGCCCGCGACTGGAGTTGTACCGGCCGTAGGCCTCGACGATCTGGGCGATCATCGCCGCCAGCCGTTCGTCGAGGTTGGCCAGGTCCTCGTTGTCGGCGAGCATGTCCAGCAGCGCCGAGCGCATCGCCTCGATGTCCTCGGGCGGCAGGCCCTGATCGTCGGTGTCGGCGTCCTCGGCGTCGAGCACGAGGGTCCTGGCGCCCAGTGCGGCGGGGAACCACAGGTCGAACATCGCGTCGTAGGTGTCGCGGTGATCCGGACGGCGCAGCACCGCACACGCGATGCCCTCGCGCAACACCTCCCGGTCGCCGAGGCCCAGCACCGACATCACCCGGCCCGCGTCGACGGTCTCGGACGGCCCTACCGAAATGCCCTGTGCGCGCAGCGCTTCGACGAACCCGACCAGATGGCCCGGCAGGCCGTGCGGCGCCAGCGGCTGCGGCGGACGGGTCCGGCGGACGGCCATGTCAGTTCAGCCTCAGCTCGCCGGCCGCCTTGATCTGATCGGACTGGTGCTTGAGCACCACACCCAAGGTGGCCGCGATGGTCGCGTCGTCAAGCGTGTCGAGGCCCAGCGCCAGCACGGTGCGGCCCCAATCGATGGTCTCGGCCACCGACGGCAGCTTCTTGAGCTGCATACCGCGCAGCACGCCGATCACCTTCACCAACTCGTCGGCCAGCCGTTCGGGCAGTTCCGGCACGCGCGACAACAGGATCCGCCGCTCGAGGTCAGGGTCGGGGAAGTCGATGTGGAGGAACAGGCAGCGGCGCTTGAGCGCCTCGGACAGCTCGCGGGTCGCGTTGGAGGTGAGCACGACGAACGGCGCCCGCTCGGCGCTGATGGTGCCCAGCTCGGGCACCGTCACCGCGAAATCGGACAGCACCTCCAGCAGCAGGCCCTCGATCTCGATGTCGGCCTTGTCGGTCTCGTCGATCAGCAGCACCGTCGGCTCGGTGCGGCGGATCGCGGTCAGCAGCGGGCGCGAGAGCAGGAACTCCTCGGAGAACACGTCGTCGCGGGTGGCGTCCCAATCGCCGTGGCCCGCCTGGATCCGGAGTATCTGCTTGGCGTGGTTCCACTCGTACAGCGCGCGGGCCTCGTCGACACCCTCGTAGCACTGCAGCCGCACCAGCCCCGACCCGGTCGCCTGCGCCACCGCGCGGGCCAGTTCGGTCTTGCCGACGCCTGCGGGGCCTTCGACCAGCAGCGGCTTGCCGAGCCGGTCGGCGAGGAAAACCGCAGTCGCGGTGGCGGTGTCGGGCAGGTAGCCGGTCTCGGCCAGCTTGCGCGCGACATCGTCGATGTCGGCGAACAGCGGCGCGGGACGTGCGGGGACGCTCACGTGCTGGGTCCAATTCTCTTCGCGCAAGCGCTCATCGGTCTCCTGTTCAGGCCGGGCGGGTGTGGCCGTCTCCCCACACAATCCACTTGGTTGACGTCAGTTCGGGCAGACCCATCGGTCCGCGGGCGTGCAGCTTCTGGGTCGAGATGCCGATCTCGGCACCGAAGCCGAACTGCTCGCCGTCGGTGAACGCCGTCGACGCGTTCACCATCACCGCCGCGGCATCGACCCGTTCGGAGAAGCGTTGTGCAGCGGCAAGGTCCGTCGCAACGATGGCCTCGGTGTGCCCGGTGCCGTACTCGTTGATATGTGCGATCGCGCCGTCGACCCCGTCGACCACGGCCAGCGCGATGTCCATCGACAGGAACTCGGCGCGCAGCTCGTCTTCGGTGGGGTCGGCGTGCACCGTCACCCCCGCGTCCTGCAGCGCCTTGATCAACCGGGGCACCGCACGTTCGGCGATGGCCGCGTCGACCAGCAGTGACTCGGCCGCGTTGCAGACGCTGGGCCTGCGCGTCTTGGCGTTGAGCAGGATGCGCTCGGCGACGTCGAGATCGGCCGATTCATGAACGTAGACATGGCAATTGCCCACACCGGTCTCGATCGTGGGCACTGTCGCGTCGCGGACCACCGCGTCGATGAGCCCGGCGCCGCCGCGCGGAATGACGACGTCGACCAGACCGCGCGCCTGGATGAGATGGGTGACGCTGGAGCGGTCGTCACTGGGCAGCAGCTGGACCGCGTCCACCTCGAGCAGTTCGGTGGCCAGGGCGGCGCGCAACGCGGTCACCAGCGCCGCGTTGGACCTCGCCGCCGACGAACTGCCCCGCAGCAGCACCGCGTTGCCCGACTTCAGCGTCAGCCCGAAGGCGTCGACCGTGACGTTGGGCCTGCCCTCGTAGACGATGCCGACCACGCCCAGCGGCACGCGCTGCTGGCGCAGCTGCAGGCCGTTGGGCAGGGTGCGGCCGCGCAGGACCTCGCCGAGCGGGTCGGGCAGGCCGGCCACCTGGCGCAACCCGTCGGCGATCCCATCGATGCGGTTCGGGTTCAACGCCAGCCGGTCGAGCATCGCCTCGGGGGTGCCTGCCGCACGCGCGGCGTCGAGATCGGCTTGATTGGCCTCGAGAATCTGCCGCGTCGACATGAGGACGTGGTCGGCGGCCGTGTTCAGAGCGCGGTTCTTGACGTCGGTGCTCAGCGTGGCCAGGGCACGCGAGGCGACGCGAGCGCGGCGGGCGGCGTCGTGAACCTGCCCGCGCAAGTCCACAGCTGCTGGCGCCTGCACAGTCATCAGTCCAGCGTATCGGGTGTTCCTTCGGCGCGTTGAGGCCAGGGTCCGGGAGACCGATGGCCGGATCTGAGGGGTACGTGTCCTTCAGGCCACTGGCCACACCGCGGCTGCGGCGACATCCTCGAGACCACCGACGAAAGGACGACCGTGACCACCACCGACCGCACCGAGGCATCGTTCGACCTGCCGGACACCACGCTGGCGCAGGCGGCCCGGCGGTTGGCTGCGGAGGTCTCGCCGGACTTCGTCTACCACCACACCGTCCGCAGCTATCTGTTCGCCCGCGAGCTCGCCGCGGTGACCGGTGCCCTGGCCGGCCGGGACTACGACGACGAGCTGCTGTTCCTGGCGTGCGTCCTGCACGATCTCGGGGTCACCGAGTACGCCAACGGAGACCAGCGGTTCGAGGTCGACGGGGCCGACGCCGCCGCGGGTTTCCTCCGGGACCGGGGCATGGACGAGGCCCGCGCGACAACCGTCTGGACGGCGATCGCACTGCACACCAGCCCCGGGCTGGCTCCCCGGTTCGGCGTCGTCGAGGGCTTGACGCAAAGCGGTATCGCCGCCGACATCGTCGGCCAGGGGCGAGACCGGCTGCGGCCCGGTTTCGCCGATCGGGTGCACGCGAGCTGGCCTCGCCACGACCTGGGGTACGCCCTGGCGGGGGTGATCGCGCGGCAGGTGCATGACAACCCGGCCAAGGGGCTGCCGTTGACCTTCCCCGACCATCTGCACCGGCTGCACTATCCGGAGAGCGGCTCGCTCACGTGGTTCGACGTCGTCGAGGCCGCCGGCTGGGGCGACCGGCCCACCCGTGCGGACACCTGAGGTTGTGCTAGCGCGACGCGCTCCCTAACGTCCCCAGGGTGGCACGGGTGTGCAGCCGGGTATGTGTGGTGGGCAGCGTCAACGCCGACCTCACCTTCAGCGTGCGCACGCTGCCCCGGCCCGGCCAGACCGTGCTCGCATCCGGGCTGTCGTCCTCACCCGGAGGCAAAGGCGGCAACCAGGCGGTCGCGGCCGCCCGCGCCGGCGCCTCGGTGCAACTCGTCGCCGCGCTCGGCAGCGACGCCGCGGCCGACCAGTTGCGCGGCCACCTGCGCGCCAACGACGTCGGGCTGGACGGTGTCGTCACCCTTCCGGGCTCCAGCGGATCGGCGGTCATCTTCGTCGACTCCTCGGCGGAGAACACGATCGTCGTGGCACCCGGCGCGAACGCCGAGCTGAGCGTCGAGTCCGCCGACGTCCGGGCCGTCATCGCCGGCAGCGACGTGGTGCTGCTGCAACTCGAGATTCCCGTCCCCACCGCCATCGCCGCGGCACGGGCCGCGTGCGCCGCCAACGCGGTCGTCATCGTCAACGCATCACCCGCCGGCGCCGCGCCGCACGACCTGCTGGCGCTCTCCGAGTCCGCCGACGTCGTCGTCGTCAACGAGACCGAAGCGGGCCATTGGCACTGGCCGGTGCCGCACCTGGTGATCACGCGGGGCGCCCGCGGGGCCAGTTATCTGGGCGACGACGAGCGCTTCGGAGTGCCCGCTCCCGCAGTGAAGGCGGTCGACACGACCGGCGCGGGCGACGTGTTCGCCGGCGTGCTCGCCGCCCATTGGCTCGAGGGCCACGAGACGGCGCTGCGGCGCGCCTGCGCCGCGGCCGCCCTGTCGACACTGGTCCCTGGCGCGGGGGACTGCGCGCCGTACGCCGAGGCCATCGACGATGCTGTAGCCGACCGAAAGGCAACCGAGGGACATCGATGACAGAAACCAGCACCGCACCGCGTCCGCCGGAAGGCGATTGGCTCGGCACCCCGTACTTGAAGTTCACCCGCGAGGGCCCGTTCGGGGTGTGCCGGCTCGACCGGCCGCAGGCCCGCAACGCGATGACGCCCGCGATGTACTTCGGGATCCGCTACGCGGTGCGCCACGTCGACGCCGACCCCGACCTCGCGGGTCTGCTGATCACCGGCACCGGCGACGTGTTCGCCCCCGGCGGTGACATGGGCGGCGGGGACGGCACCGACAACTGGCTGACCTTCGGCTCGGCGCTCGGCATGGACGTGACCCCGTTCGAGACGCTGCGCCAGTCGGTCAAGCCGGTGGTGTCGGCGGTCAACGGGCTGTGTCAGGGCGGCGGCCTGCAGATAGCGCTGTGCAGCGACATGACCGTGGTGAGCGACAAGGCGACGTTCCGGGTGCCCGAGCTCCTGCGCGGCATCGCGGACACCTACTACAGCCAGATGCTGGCGCGGCTGATCGGGCCGGTGCGCACCCGCGACCTGATGTTCACCGGGCGGACGCTGACCGCGCAGGAGGCGGAGGACTGGGGCATGGTCGCGCGCGTCGTCCCGCACGACGAATTGCTCGACGCGGCGCGCGACGTCCTCGGCCAGTGCTGCCGGACCGCGCCTGGCGCCAGGAGCCTGGTCAAGTCCAGCCTGGACAGCTACCTCGGCCTGTTCGACCGCATCGGCATGCAGGCCAGCCTGTCGTCACCCGAGATCATCGAGGGGTTCCGCTCGTTCAAGGAGCGGCGCTCCCCCAGCTGGGTGCACCCCGACCTGCGCGTCGAGGGCCGCCTCTAGGTTGCGATTCGAGCAGCGCTACCGGCGCTCACCGCCGGTGCGGCGCCACAAGTCGCGACCGAGGATTGAGAGGAGCGCACATGCCCGTCATCGCACTCATCCTGTTCGCGGTGTTCGCCGTGCTCGGATTCGGTTGGCGCAGTTGGGCACAACGTCGCCGGACCGGGTCGACGGGGTTTCGCGGGATCAGCGGTAGGCCGCTGTCGGTCGAATGGTTCGCCGGGGTCGGCTTCGTCGTGGCGATGGCCGCGGCGGTCTTCGCGCCGATCCTGCAGTTACTGGGCGTCCTGGCCCCGTTGCCGCCGCTGGACCGGCCGTGGGTCAACATCGTGGGCACAGTCCTGGCCGTGCTGGGAATCGCCGCGACCCTCTACGCCCAGGTCGACATGGGCGACTCCTGGCGGATCGGGGTCGACGCCGACGAGACCACCACCCTGGTCCGCAGCGGGACGTTCGGTTGGGTGCGCAACCCGGTCTTCAGCGCGATGATCGTCTTCGCCGTCGGACTGGCTGCCGTCACGCCGAACCCGCTGGCCCTCGTCGGCCTGGCGCTGCTGATCGTCACGATCGAACTGCAGGTGCGCGTGGTCGAGGAACCGTACCTGCTGGTCACGCACGGCAACGGGTACCGCGAATACCTGGCGGGCGTGGGGCGTTTCGTCCCCGGGGTCGGCCTGCGGCGCTGACCCCTACTCTTCGGGTATCTCGCGCTCGATCTCGTCGAGCCAGGTGCGGGCCGTCATGTCCGACGGCGCCCGCCAGTCGCCACGCGGCGACAGCGATCCGCCGTGCGACACCTTCGGTCCGTTGGGCAACGCCGAACGCTTGAACTGGGCGAACGAGTAGTAGCGCTGTGCGAACACCTGCATCCAGTGACGAATCTCCTTGAGCGAGTAGGCCGGTCGCTTACTCTCCGGATACCCGGTTGGCCAGTCGCCACGCTGCGGGTCACTCCACGCATGCCAGGCCAGGAACGCCACCTTCGACGGCCGGAACCCGTAGCGCAGCACCTGGAACAGCGAGAAGTCCTGCAGCACATACGGACCCACCTTGGATTCGCTGCTCTGGATCTCCTCGTCCTCGCCGGCCGGCACCAGCTCCGGCGAGATCTCGGTGTCGAGCACCGACTCGAGGACGTCGTTGACGGCGTCGTCGAACTGGTGCGACGCGATCACCCAGCGGATCAGGTGCTGGATCAAGGTCTTGGGCACGCCCCCGTTGACGTTGTAGTGCGACATCTGGTCGCCGACACCGTAGGTCGACCAGCCTAGCGCCAGTTCGGACAGATCACCGGTGCCCAGCACGATGCCGCCGCGCTGGTTGGCCAACCGGAACAGGTAGTCGGTACGCAGCCCGGCCTGCACGTTCTCGAAGGTGACGTCGTAGACCTTCTCGCCGCGCCCGAACGGATGGTCCATGTTCTTCAGCATCAACTCGGCGGTCGAGGAGATGTCGAGTTCGGCGAACGTCACACCCAACGCCTCGGCCAGCCGCAGGGCGTTGCCCTTCGTGCGGTCGCCGGTGGCGAAGCCGGGCATGGTGAACGCGAGAATGTCGCTGCGCGGCCGCTCTTCGCGGTCCATGGCGCGCGCGGCGACGATCAGGGCGTGTGTCGAGTCGAGGCCACCGGACAGGCCGAGCACCACCTTCGGATAGTCCAGCGCCCGCAGTCGCTGCTCGAGACCGGCGACCTGGATGTTGTAGGCCTCGTAGCAATCCTGTTCCAGCCGTTCGGGATCCGACGGCACGAATGGGAACCGCTCGATCTCCCGCAGCAGCCCGATGTCACCTGACGGCGGATCGAGCGCGAACTCGATGCGCCGGAACGCATCCGTGGCCGCGGCGTGGTGGCGGCGGTTGTCGTCGAACGTGCCCATCCGGATCCGTTCGGCGCGCAGCCGTTCCAGGTCGACGTCGGCCACCGACCGCCGCTCCCCCTTCGGGAATCGCTCGGACTGGGCGAGGCATTCGCCGTTCTCCCAGATCATCGTCTGGCCGTCCCACGCCAGATCCGTGGTGGACTCCCCCTCGCCCGCCGCGGCGTAGACGTAGGCGGCCAGGCACCGCGCCGACGCCGAGCGCGCCAGCAGGCATCGGTCCTCGGAGCGCCCGATCGTGATGGGACTGCCCGACAGGTTCGCCAGCACCGTCGCGCCGGCCAGCGCCGCCGACGCGCTGGGCGGTATCGGCACGAACATGTCTTCGCAGACCTCGACGTGCAGCACGAACCCCGGCATGTCGGTCGCGGTGAACAGCAGGTCGGGGCCGAAGGGCACGTCGGCCCACTCACCGTCGCGGCCCATCCGGATCGCGCCGCGCACATCGTCGCCGGGGGCCATTTGGCGGCGCTCGTAGAACTCACGGTAGGTGGGCAGATACGACTTCGGCGCCACGCCGAGCACCCGGCCGCGGTGGATGACCACCGCCGTGTTGTAGATCCGGTGGCGGTACCGCAGCGGTGCCCCGATGACCAGCACCGGCATCAATTCGGTCGAGGCTGTCACGACGTCGAGCAGCGCGTCCTCGACCGCGTCGAGCAACGAGTCCTGCATCACGATGTCCTCGATGGAGTAACCCGACAGCGTCAACTCCGGGAAGACCGCGAGGGCGACGCTGTCGTCGTGGCAGTCGCGCGCCATGCGCAGCACCGAGTCGGCGTTCGTGCGCGGGTCGGCAAGCGTCGTGTGGTGCGTGCAGGCGGCGACACGGACGAAGCCCTGGCGATACGCCGAGTAGAAGTCCATGCCTCATTGTTGCCCGAAACTCGAACGGGGTATGCAACTGGCCATGAGTGATGTCGCCCTGCTGGTCATCGACATGATGAACACCTATCGCCACCCCGACGCCGAGAAACTCGCGCCGAACGTCTCCGAGATCATCGACCCGCTCGCCGGACTCGTGGCCGAGGCGCGTGATCGCGACGACGTCGCGCTGATCTACGTCAACGACAACTACGGCGACTTCACCGCGCAGTTCGGCGACCTCGTCCGGGCGGCGCTCGACGGCGAGCGCCCGGATCTGGTGGAACCGATCGTGCCCGTCGAGGGCTGCCAACTGATGACGAAGGTGCGCCACAGTGCGTTCTACGCGACGTCGCTGGCCTACCTGCTCGGTCAACTGGAACCGCGCCGCGTCGTCCTGACCGGACAGGTCACCGAGCAGTGCATCCTCTACACCGCGTTGGACGCCTACGTTCGGCACTTCCCAGTCGTGGTGCCGCCCGACGCGGTCGCCCACATCGATCCCGAACTCAGCGACGCGGCGCTGACGATGATGAAGAGCAACATGAGCGCCGAAATCCGCAGTGCAGCCGAGTGCTTGGACTGACGGCCTTCTGTTGGTCTGCCGTTCGCTCTCCGGCACCGTGCAGGATCCGGCGATTTTCCCTTCGGCGCGCATCGTGATCGGCGGACCGAATCCAGGAGGAACCGTGAACAAGGCTGTCTCCCAACGTCAATCGCGGCAGTTGCTGCCGGAGCTGTCCGAACTCTTCGCGGGCTGGTCGTTCGCCGGCCTGTTCTCCGACAACCGCGTCCTGCGGATGGCGGACGAGACGCGCGACGGCTACTACCTGTTGCGCACCGAGCTGCCCGGTGTGGACCCGATCGAGGATCTCGAGGTCACCGTCCGCGACGGGCATTTGGCCGTCAGGGCCTCGCGCCGGGAGCCGAGCGAGCCCAGCGGTCGCTCGGAGTTCGTGTACGGCACGTTCGAGCGCACCGTCGCCCTGCCCGCGGGTGCCGACGAGGACTACGGGGACGACGGGGACGACGGGGTCCAAACCGCGCACAACGGTCACGACCAGGCCGAACAGCCCGTCGGCTGAGTCGACGCATACCCTCGACGGGGTGGACGCACCGGAACTCGTCGCCCTGCTGCGGGGTCGCCGGATCGCGGTGCTGACCGGAGCGGGCATGTCCACCGACTCGGGCATCCCCGACTACCGCGGACCGGACTCGCCGCCGAGCAATCCGATGACGATCCGGCAGTTCACCTCCGACCCGGTGTTCCGGCAGCGCTACTGGGCGCGCAACCACCTGGGCTGGCGCCATATGGACGCGACGTTGCCCAACGCCGGGCACCGCGCGCTGGCCGCGCTGGAAGCCGCCGGGGTGGTGTCCGGGTTGATCACCCAGAACGTCGACCTGCTGCACACCAAGGCCGGCAGCGACAACGTCGTCAACCTGCACGGCACGTACGCGCAGGTGATCTGCCTGGACTGCGGGCACACGATGTCGCGGGCGGCGCTCGCCGATCTGCTGGAGGCCGCCAACCCCGGGTTCGCCCGGCGCGCGGAGTCCGTCGGCGGCCTCGCGGTCGCGCCCGACGCCGACGCCGTCGTCGGCGACACCGCGTCGTTCCGGATCGTCGACTGCGCGCGGTGTGGCGGGATGCTCAAACCCGACATCGTCTACTTCGGCGAAAGTGTGCCCAAAGAGCTTGTGGAGCAGGCGTATTCACTCGTCGACGCGGCCGACGCTTTGCTGGTCGCCGGCTCGTCGCTGACGGTGTACTCCGGCTACCGCTTCGTCCGGCACGCCGCGGCCGCGGGCAGGCCGATCGCGATCGTCAACCGCGGGCCGACACGCGGCGACGACCTCGCGACGGTGAAAGTCGACAACGGCTGCTCGCCCATGCTGGCGTTATTGGTCGACGAACTGCCCGCCGTGGCGAATTCGGCTTGAATGTCGACGTGTCCGACGAAGACGATGCCTCCTGGCTGCAGACGCTGCTCGAGCGACGACGGCCCGATCCCGGTCCCGTTTCCGGCAGGTGGGCGCTGGGCGTCGGCGATATGGTCGCCGACCACTCGCTGACGCCGAAGCGGCTGCACTGGTTGGTCCGCAAGCTCAACCACTTCGGCGGGGTGGCGATCAGTGAGGACTCCGTGGAGTTCGACGGCGACCGCGTCGACTGGGCCGACGTCGAGGAGGTCCGCACCCGCAGCCTGATCGAGTACCTGTTCACCGGCGGGGTCGACAAGCAGATCGACAAGCTGCCCCTGCCGTGGTTTCCGTTCCGCCGCACGGTGCTCGGCGCGATCTCGCGCGCCGCGCTGACGCTGCTGTTGGCCGCCGCCAAGCAGCAACTCGAGGGTGGGGCGCTGGAGATCCGCATCCCCGCCGAGGTCCGCTACGACGGCCTGTTACGCACCCGCGAGCTGACGCCCGGCATGCTCGCCGCGGTAATCCTCGCCGATCCGGCCGTGCGGCAGTGTTTCGAGGCGACCGCCCGCGCACATGGGGTGTCGGTGCTACCCGCCGACGACGACGTCATGGACAGGGCCGACGAGCGCGCCGAGCAGATCAAGTCGATGCTGGTCAAGCTGCAGGACCGCCTCCGGGTGTGACTAGACGGCGACCAGGTCGTCGGCATGCACTGCGGGGCGGCGCAACTCGGGCGGCAGGTCGACCGTCGAGCGGCCCAGCATCGTCGCCAGTTCGGTGTGGTCGTAGGCCACCACGCCGCGCGCGACCATCGTCGCGTCCTGCGCACGCAACTCGACGACATCGCCGCCGTAGAACCGGCCCGACACCGCGGTGATGCCTGCGGGCAGCAGCGAGCGCCGCTGGCGAAGCACCGCGCGGACCGCCCCGTCGTCGAGCGTCAGCGCCCCGGCCACCTCGGCGGCGTAGCGCACCCAAAACCGGCGCGCCGACATCCGCTCGGGCCGCGGCGCGAACACCGTGCCCACCGAAGCGTCGGCCAACGCGGTTGCGGCGTCCGACGCCGCGGCCAGCAGCACCGGCACGCCGGCATCGGCGGCCAGCAGCGCCGACGACAACTTCGATGCCATCCCCCCGGTGCCCAGGTGGCTGCCGCGACCGGCCACCACGCCGTCGAGGTCCTCCGGACCGCTCACCTCGCTGATGAAGCTGGCGTTGCCCTTCCGCGGGTCGGCGTCGTAGAGCCCGTCGATGTCGGAGAGCAGCACCAGCGCGTCGGCGCCGACCAGATGCGACACCAGCGCCGAGAGCCGGTCGTTGTCGCCGAACCGGATCTCGTTGGTGGCCACGGTGTCGTTCTCGTTGACGATCGCGACCGCGTGCAGCGCGCGCAACCGGTCCAGTGTGCGTTGCGCGTTGGTGTGCTGCACCCGCATCGCGATGTCGTGCGCGGTGAGCAGCACCTGGCCGACCGTGCGGTCATAGCGGGCGAACGCCGCGCTCCAGGCGTTGACCAGCGCGACCTGCCCGACGCTGGCCGCGGCCTGCTTGGTGGCCAGGTCCGTGGGCCGCTTGGACAGCTTGAGCGGCTCTATGCCGGCCGCGATCGCGCCCGACGACACGATCACCACGTCGGAGCCCGCCTTCATCCGGCCCTCGATGGCGTCGGCGAGCGTCGCCAGCCTGGCCGCGTCGAACACGCCGGACGGCGTGGTGAGCGCGGTGGTACCGATCTTGACGACGACGCTGCGCGCGGTGCGGACGGCTTCGCGGTACACACTCACGATTCGACCCCGGGCTTGCGGCGCTCGCGTCGTGCGGCCTTGCGCTCCGCGGCACCCACCCGGTCGGTCTGCTCGAGTCGCGCGTCGGTACCGCGGCCCGACAGCGGCACGTCGACCCCGGCGGGGGTCTGCGGCTCCCAGTCGAACGTGACGTCCCCAATGGTGACCTCACACCCCGGCCGCGCGCCGAGCTTGAGCAGTTCGTCTTCGACACCGAGACGCGCGAGCCGGTCGCCGAGGTAGCCGACCGCCTCGTCGTTGTCGAAATCCGTTTGCGCCACCCACCGTTCGGGCCGGGTGCCGTGCACGACGAAGCCACCGTGGCCGTCGGGCTCGACGGAGAATCCGCTCTCGTCGACCGGCACGGGCCGGATGACCGGTCTGCGCGGCACCACCTCGGGCTGCGTCTTGCGGTATGCCGACACCATGTCCCACAGCGCGAAAGCCAACGGCCGCAAGCCTTCCCGGCTTACGGTCGACACCTCGAAGACCGGCCAGCCGTAGCGGCGGGCGACTTCGTCGCGGACGAAGTCGGCCAGCTCGCGGGCGTCGGGCACGTCGATCTTGTTCAGCACCACCGCCCGCGGGCGTTCGGCGAGGTCACCCAGGACCGAATCGCCCTGCAGCGTCGGGGTGTAGGCGGCCAGCTCGGCCTCAAGCGCGTCGATGTCGGAGATCGGGTCGCGGCCCGGGTCCATCGTGGCGCAGTCGACGACGTGCACGAGCACCGCACAGCGCTCGATGTGCCGCAGGAAGTCCAGGCCCAGCCCGCGGCCCTGCGAGGCGCCCGGGATCAGGCCGGGAACGTCGGCGACGGTGAAGGTGTGCTCGCCGGCGGACACCACGCCGAGGTTGGGTGCCAGGGTGGTGAACGGATAGTCGGCGATCTTCGGCTTCGCCGCGGAGACGACCGACACCAATGACGACTTGCCCGCCGACGGGAACCCGACGAGGCCGACGTCGGCGACGGTCTTGAGCTCCAGGGTCAGGTCGCGAACCTGGCCCTTCTCGCCGAGCAGCGCGAAGCCGGGCGCCTTGCGGGCCCGCGACGCCAGCGCGGCGTTGCCCAGCCCGCCGCGTCCGCCGGCGGCGGCCTCGAACCGAGTGCCCGCGCCGACGAGGTCGGCGAGCAGCCGGCCGTTCTCGTCGAGCACGACGGTGCCGTCGGGGACCTTGACCTCGAGATCGGCGCCTGCGGCTCCGTCACGGTTGCTGCCCGCGCCCTGCTTGCCCGACGGCGCGACGACGTGCGGATGGAAGTGAAAGTCGAGAAGCGTGTGGACCTGCGGGTCGACGACCAGCACCACGCTGCCGCCCCGTCCGCCGTTGCCGCCGTCGGGTCCGCCCAGCGGTTTGAACTTCTCGCGGTGAACCGAGGCGCAGCCGTTACCGCCGTTGCCCGCCTTCGCGTGAATCACGACGCGGTCGACGAACCGAGGCATCGGACTTCCTTTCGGTGACGAGTGTGAAGCTACCGCGAGAATTCAGCCGAGAATTCGCAGTAGCTTCACATTCGCGGCAGGAAGTTACGCCTCCGGTCGCAGAACGCTGACCGTCTTGCGGCCGCGCTTGGAGCCGAACGTGACGGCCCCAGGGGCGGTGGCGAACAGGGTGTCGTCACCGCCACGGCCGACGTTAGTGCCGGGATGGAAATGAGTACCCCGCTGCCGCACCAAAATCTCGCCGGCCTTGACGATCTGGCCGCCGAAGCGCTTGACGCCGAGCCGCTGCGCGGCGGAGTCGCGACCGTTGCGAGAGCTGGATGCGCCCTTCTTGTGTGCCATGTCTTCGCCCCTCTGAGCTAGCTGTTCTTCGCCTGACGGCTCATCACTTGATGCCGGTGACTTTGAGGACCGTCAGCTGCTGGCGATGGCCCTGCCGCTTGTGGTAGCCGGTCTTGTTCTTGAACTTGTGGATGCGGATCTTCGGCCCCTTGGTGTGCTCGAGCACCTCGCCGGTCACGGAGACCTTCGCCAGGTCCTTGGCGTCGGTGGTGACCTTCGCCCCGTCCACGACGAGCGCGACGGGCAGCGAGACGTTCGCACCCGGCTCGGAGTCGAGCTTCTCGACCTTGACCACGTCGCCGACGGCAACCTTGTACTGCTTGCCGCCGGTCTTGACGATTGCGTACGTCGCCATCGTGTTGCTGCTCCTACGTCGTTCACTGGGCGCGCGCTAGTCGCTGCTGCGCATGTCTGGGTTTTCCGAATCTCCGACTGCCGCCGACTCGCTTGGTCCACAGCCTGGCGACAACTGCTCAAGGCTACTTGAGACGCCGCGCGAGGGTCAAATCACCGCAGGTCACGGCTCGTCGCCAGGGCGCCCGCGACGATCAGCCGTCGTACGCGGGTGGACCCGCGGGCCGGACGGCCGCACGGCGGCGGTGCCGGCCCCCACGGACGGTCACCGCGGCGGTTTCCTCCTCGTCGTCGGACTCCTCGTCGTCGGAGTCCTCGTCGTCGGAGTCCACGTCCTCGTCCTCGTCCTCGGAGTCGTCCTCGTCGTCCGAATCGTCCTCGTCCTCGTCCTCGTCCTCGGAGTCGTCGCCGATGACCTCGATGTCGTCGTCGATGTCGTCCTCGTCGTCATCGGAGTCCAGGTCGATCTCGTCCTCGTCCTCGTCCGTCTCGTCCTCGTCCGATTCGTCCTCGTCCGATTCGTCGAAGTCCTCGAGGTTCTCGTCGTCGCTGTCGTCCCCGCCGCCGACGGCCGCGCGGATGGCCTCGGAGTCGGCTTCGGCCGTCTCTTCGGCGGAGGTCTTCTGCTCGTCCTCGTCCTCGTCCTCGTCGTGACGGCCGTTCGCGGCCGCCATCGCCTTGAACATCGGATGCTCACCGGCGGGGTGCGGAGGCACCTTGGCGACCTCGACGTCCTCGGACTTGCGCTTACCGCGCTTGCCGCGGCGACTGCCGCCGCTCTCGGACTTGCGCCCCGTCGACGAGCCGGAGTCGACCGGATCGCCGTGCAGCACGATTCCCCGCCCACCGCAGTGGGTGCACGACGTGGAGAACGCCTCGATCAGCCCGGTGCCGAGCTTCTTGCGCGTCAGCTGGACCAGGCCCAGCGAGGTCACCTCCGAGACCTGGTGGCGGGTCCGGTCGCGGGCCAGCGCCTCGGTCAGCCGGCGCAGCACCAGGTCGCGGTTCGACTCGAGCACCATGTCGATGAAGTCGATGACGACGATGCCGCCGATGTCGCGCAGCCGGAGCTGGCGCACGATCTCCTCGGCCGCCTCGAGGTTGTTGCGGGTGACGGTCTGCTCGAGGTTGCCACCCGAGCCGGTGAACTTGCCGGTGTTGACGTCGATGACGGTCATCGCCTCGGTGCGGTCGATGACCAGCGTGCCGCCCGACGGCAGCCACACCTTGCGGTCCATCGCCTTGGTCAGCTGCTCGTCGATGCGGTGCACGGCGAACACGTCGGGGCCGTCCGTTGAGGCCGGCTCGTACTTCGTCAGTCGCGGAAGCAGTTCGGGCGCAACGGAGTTCACGTACTCGTTGATGGTCTTCCAGGCATCGTCGCCGGCGACGGTCAGCCCGGTGAAGTCCTCGTTGAACAGGTCGCGGATCACCTTGACCAGCACGTCGGGCTCCTCGTAGAGCGCGACCGCCGCGCCGGCCTTCTTTCCGGTGATCTCGGTGGCCTTGGCCTCGATCTCGGACCACCGCTTCGCCAGGCGTTCGACGTCGGTGCGGATGTCTTCTTCCTTGACGCCCTCCGAGGCGGTCCGGATGATCACGCCGGCGTCGGGCGGCACCACCTCGCGCAGGATCTCCTTGAGCCGCTGCCGTTCGGTGTCGGGCAGCTTGCGGCTGATCCCGGTCGACGACGCACCCGGCACATACACCAGGTACCGGCCGGCCAGCGACACCTGGGTGGTCAGTCGGGCACCCTTGTGCCCGACCGGGTCCTTGCTGACCTGCACGACGACGTAGTCGCCGGGCTTGAGCGCCTGCTCGATCTTGCGGTTCTGCCCACCGAGGCCGGCGGCCTCCCAGTTCACCTCGCCCGCGTAGAGCACGCCGTTGCGGCCACGGCCGATGTCGACGAACGCGGCCTCCATCGACGGCAGCACGTTCTGCACGATGCCGAGGTAGATGTTGCCCACCAAGGAAGCCGAGGCCGCAGACGTCACGAAGTGTTCCACCACCACGCCGTCCTCAAGCACGGCGATCTGGGTGTAGCGGGCGCCTTCGTGCGGCGGTTCCGTGCGCACCTTGTCGCGCACCACCATCATCCGCTCGACCGCCTCGCGGCGGGCCAGGAACTCGGCCTCGCTCAGGATGGGCGGGCGCCGCCGCCCGGCATCCCGTCCGTCGCGCCTACGCTGCCGCTTGGCCTCCAGACGGGTCGACCCGTTGATGCCCTGGATCTCGTTGCTGTCCTTGTCCGCCTTGCCCTTGCGGGGCTCGCGTTCGTGCACGACGGTGTTGGGCGGGTCGTCGGGCGAACCGGTGTCGCCGTCGTCGCCGGGGCTGGCCTTGCGACGCCGGCGGCGCCGCCGCCTGCGGTTGCCGCCCTCGCCGCCCGCGCTGTCCTCGTCGCCGGTGTCGTCGTCCGAGTCGTCGGAATCGTCGGTGTCCTGATCGCCGCCCTGGCTGTCGTCGCCCTCGGTGTCGGAGTCCTCGCCGTTCTGCTCACCGCGGCCGCGACCCCTGCCCCGCCTGCCCCGGCGGCGGCGCCGGCCCGACGGCCGGTCGGACTGGTCGTCGTCGGCCTCGGGGCCGCCGTCCCCGTCCTCGTCCTCGCCGTCGTCCTCGTCATCGTCGTCGTCGGAGTCGGACTCGAACCGGACGGGCTGCGGCGCCACGAACAGCGGTAGATAGTCCGCGGGCTGGGCCGGGTCCTGCGACGCGGTCTCGAGCATCAGCCGCGATTCCGGCTCCTCGCCGTCCTCCGGCTGACTGTCGGCGGGGTCGACGGGCTGGTCGGGCTGCGCCGGCTCGTCGGGAGCGTCGGCGAGGGCTTCGCGGACCCGTTGCGCCTCGTCCTCCTCGACGGTCGACTGCGCGGTGCGCGGCCGGTCGTCGAGTGCGGCCAGCGCGTCGAGGACCCGCTTGCTGGTGGTGCCGAGAACCCGCGCCAGCGAATGCACTCTCAGCTTGTCGGGCTGAGAGTCCTCCGCGTGCTGCGTCTCTTCTGATTGGTCTTCGGTGGGGGCATCTTCGGCCACGTAGTCTCCTCTAAGCCCCCGGGCGCGTCCTGTTTGACGCGGCCACGCGAGGGCTTCCGCTATTGGCCCGGGTGACTTCGCCCGGACTTGTTGTGGTCTCGCCCCGGGTGGTTCCCCGTGAGGAACCGTCCCGGTGCCGGTCTGAATGATGGCTGGACGGTCGGCGCCGCATCACGCGTGGCGATGGTCGCGCACGTCTAAGTCTTCATTCGGGCGTCCGGCCCCGGTTGGCGGCCGGCTACCCGAGCCAAGTATCCCACATCACGTCGCGCTGCCCGACCAGACCGGGCGAGCGCGCCGTTGCGGGCCTCTAGACGCCGGGGAACCAGAGCTCGATCTCACGCGCGGCCGACTCCGGCGAATCGGAACCGTGCACGAGATTGTCCTGCGTGATCAGCGCGAAGTCACCGCGGATGGTGCCCGGCGCGGCCTTCTCGACCGGGTCGGTGCCGCCGGCGACCTGACGGAACGCGGCAATGGCGCGCGGACCCTCGACGATGGCCGCCACGACGGGACCGGAGGTGATGAACTCCAGCAGCGATCCGAAGAACGGCTTGCCCTCGTGTTCGGCGTAATGCCGACGGGCCAGGTCGTCGCCGACGTTCTGCAGCTGCAGCGCCGCGATGGACAACCCCTTGCGTTCGATTCGGCTCAGAATCTCGCCGATCAGGCGCCGC
Organism: Mycobacterium sp. B14F4; assembly: GCF_039871645.1. Lineage (NCBI taxonomy): Bacteria > Bacillati > Actinomycetota > Actinomycetes > Mycobacteriales > Mycobacteriaceae > Mycobacterium > Mycobacterium sp. B14F4. Next base: position 141,122 of record NZ_JBDPMF010000010.1, read on the forward strand.
TTGACGCCGTCGGGCTTGATCAACACCAGGGTGCGCTCGGTCGGCTCAGTCACGGCCGACAGGATAGCCGCCGCGATCGACTACTCGGGAGGATGCTGCTGTCCCGGCAGCAGCCCGCGCCGCTGCCTGCGCAGCACCTCGGCCCGCAGATACGCGATCATCAGCCACACCACCAGGAAGATCACCCCGATGATGCCGACCGGCCCGGACACGACGACGCCGGCGACGAGCACCACCTGCACGGCCACGTTCACCCAGATCGCCCACGGCCGACCCTGCACGCCGCACAGCAGCACCAGGACCCCGGCCAGCCCGATCAGGTAGGCGGTGCTGGCCGGGGTCAGCCCGCCGCCGACCTTGCCGACCACGGGCAACGCCAGGAGCACGACGATGGCCTCCAGGATCAGCGTGCCCGCCATCACGCCGCGGAAGCTGCGCCACGGGTCGGGCTGCTGCGCCTCGTGCGGCTCGGTCATTGAGGATCCTTTCCGAACAGCGTCCGCGCTGCCCCGGCGGTGACGACCGAACCGGTGATCACCATCCCGGCGCCGCCGAATAGTTCGCCCTCCCCGGCGGACTCCTCGACGATCGCGGTGGCCGTCTCGATCGCGTCGGCCAGCGTCGCCGCGGTGATGACGCGCTCGGGCCCGAACTTCTGCTCGGCGGCCAGCGCCAGCGCCTCGACATCCAGTGCGCGCGGCGAGCCGTTGTGGGTGACGACGACCTGGTCGAACACCGGCTCGAGCGCGGCCAGGATGCCGTCGACGTCCTTGTCCCCCATCACCGACACCACACCGACCAGGTAGCGGAAGTCGAACTCCTCGCCCAGGGCCTGCGCCAGCGCCGAAGCACCCGCGGGGTTGTGCGCGGCATCGATGAAAACAGTTGGGGCGCTGCGCATCCGCTCGAGACGGCCGGGACTGGTGACCGCGGCGAAGCCGGCGCGCACCGTGTCGACGTCGAGCTGGCGCTGGGCGCCCGCGCCGAAGAACGCCTCCACGGCCGCCAGCGCCAGCACCGCGTTGTGCGCCTGGTGCTCACCGTGCAGCGGCAGGTAGATGTCGGAGTACAGGCCACCGAGGCCCTGCAGCTCCAGCAGCTGCCCGCCGACCGCCACCTGCCTGCCGAGCACCGCGAACTCCGAGTCCTCGCGCGCGACGGCCGCGTCGGCGCGCACCGTCTGCGCCAGCAGCACCTCCATCGCCTCGGGCACCTGGCGGGCGATCACGGCGACGGTGTCGGTGGGTACCAGATCGTCTTGTTGCTTGATGATGATCCCCGCCTTCTCCGCGGCGATCTCGGCGATGGTGTCGCCGAGGTACTCGACGTGGTCCACCCCGATCGGCGTGATCACGGCGACGGGCGCGTCGACCACGTTCGTGGCGTCCCAGCGGCCGCCCAACCCGACCTCGACGACCGCGACGTCGATCGGCGCGTCGGCGAAGGCGGCGAACGCCATCGCGGTCACCACCTCGAACTTGCTCATTGCCGGACCGCCTGCGGCTTCGGACTGCTGGTCGACCAGGTGGACGAACGGCTCGATCTCGCGGTAGGTGTCGACGTAGCGCGCCGGGGTGATCGGCTTGCCGTCGATGGAGATGCGCTCGACCGCGGACTGCAGGTGCGGGCTGGTGGTGCGCCCGGTGCGGCGGCTGAACGCCGACAGCAGGGCATCGATCATGCGGGCCGCCGACGTCTTGCCGTTGGTGCCGGCGATGTGGATCGACGGGTAGGTCCGCTGCGGCGAGCCGAGCAGCTCCATCAGGGCCGCGATCCGCGTCGTGCTCGGCTCGAGTTTGGTCTCGGGCCAGCGCTGGTCGAGCAGGTGCTCGACCTGCAGAAGCGCCGCGATCTCGTCGGGCGTCGGGACGTCGGCCGGAGGTAGCGGCTCCGGGTCGCTCATGTCAGCGACTCGAGCCTCGCGGTGATGCGGTCGACCTCTTCGGCCGCCAGCTGTTGACGGCCGCGGATCTTCTCGACGACATCGGCGGGTGCCTTGGCGAGGAACGCCTCGTTGCCGAGTTTGCCCGTGGTGCCTGCCAATTCCTTCTGCGCCGCGGCCAGGTCCTTCTCCAGCCTGCGCCGCTCGGCGGCGACGTCGACCGTTCCGGAGGTGTCGACCTCGACGGTGACGGTACCCCCCGCGAGCCGCACCTCGATCGCGGCGGTCGGGTTGAAACCGTCGCCGTCGGCGGTCAGCCACGCCAGCGACCGGACGGCGGGCACCTGAGCCTGCAGATCCGCACCCGCGATGTCGGACAACCGGGCGGGCACCTTCTGCCGGTCGCCCAGACCCTGGTCGCTGCGGAAGCGGCGCACCTCGGTGATCAGCTTCTGCATGTCGGCGACACGTTGGGTCGCAACGGCATCCGGCCGGTGACCCGACGGGGCCGGCCAGTCGGCGATCACGAGCGACTCACCGCCGGTCAGTGTCTTCCACAGCACCTCGGTGACGAACGGCATCACCGGGTGCAGCAGTTTGAGCAGGGTGTCGAGCACCGAGGCCAGCACGGCCGTCGTGTGCTGGACCACGCGGCTGTCTTGGCTGGCCAGTTGAACTTTGGCCAGCTCCACGTACCAGTCACAGAACTCGTCCCACGCGAAGTGGTACAGCGCCTCGCAGGCGCGGCTGAACTCGTAGCCGTCCAGCGCTGAATCCACTTCGGCGCGAACCTCTTCCATGCGGCCGAGGATCCAGCGGTCGGCATCGGTGAGCTCTGCGGTATCGGGCAGCGGCGCGGGGGCCGCTCCGTTCATCAACGCGAACCGGGTGGCGTTGAACAGCTTGGTGGCGAAGTTGCGCGACGCGCGGGCGTGGTCCTCGCCGATGGCCAGGTCGCCGCCTGGGCTCGCGCCGCGGGCCAGCGTGAACCGCAGCGCGTCGGCGCCGAACTGCTCGACCCAGTCCAGCGGGTCGATGCCGTTGCCCCGTGACTTGCTCATCTTGCGGCCGTGCTCGTCGCGAATCAGGCCGTGCAGGAACACGTTCTCGAACGGCACCTGCGGGTCGCGCCGGCCGCCGAGGGTGATGGCGTCGTCGTCGGAGACGAACTCGCCGAACATCACCATGCGCGCCACCCAGAAGAACAGGATGTCGTAGCCGGTTACGAGCACCGTGGTCGGATAGAACTTCGCGAGTTCGGGGGTGTGGTCGGGCCAGCCCATGGTGGAGAACGGCCACAGCGCCGAGGAGAACCACGTGTCGAGCACGTCGGGGTCCTGCTCCCAGCCCTGCGGCGGGGTCTCGTCGGGCCCGACGCACACCGTCTCACCGTTGGGTCCGTGCCAGATCGGGATGCGGTGGCCCCACCACAGTTGGCGCGAGATGCACCAGTCGTGCATATCGTCCACCCAGGCGAACCAGCGCGGCTCCAGGCTCGGCGGGTGAATCGTGATGTCGCCGTTGCGAACCGCGTCGCCGGCCGCCTTGGCCAGCGACTCGACCTTGACCCACCACTGCAGTGACAACCGCGGCTCGATCGGCTCGCCGCTGCGCTCGGAGTGCCCGACGCTGTGCAGGTACGGCCGCTTCTCGGCGACGATGCGGCCCTGTGCGGCGAGCGCCTCGCGCACCGCGACCCTGGCCTCGAAGCGGTCCTGGCCGTCGAATTGCGTTCCCGTATCGGCGATTCTGCCCCTGGTGTCCATGATCGAGGGCATGGGTAGCTGGTGGCGCAGACCGATCTCGAAGTCGTTCGGGTCATGGGCGGGCGTGACCTTGACCGCGCCGGTGCCGAATTCGGGGTCGATGTGTTCGTCGGCGACGACGACGATGTCGCGGTCCAGGAACGGATGCGGCAGCGTCTTGCCGACCAGGTGCCGGTAGCGCTCGTCGTCGGGGTGCACCGCGATCGCGGTGTCGCCGAGCATCGTCTCGACCCGGGTGGTGGCGACCACGATGTGGGGCTCATCGTCATCGAGAGAGCCGTAGCGAAACGACACCAGCTCGCCCTCGACGTCGTCGTACTTGACCTCCAGATCGGAGATCGCCGTCTGCAGCACCGGCGACCAGTTCACCAGCCGCTCGGCCTGGTAGATCAGGCCGGCGTCGTAGAGGCGCTTGAAGATGGTGCGCACCGCGCGCGACAGGCCCTCGTCCATGGTGAACCGGTCGCGGCTCCAGTCCACGCCGTCGCCGAGACGGCGCATCTGACCGCCGATGGTGCCGCCGGATTCGCGCTTCCAGTCCCAGACCTTCTCGACGAACAGTTCGCGGCCGAAGTCCTCCTTGGTCTTGCCGTCGACGGCCAGTTGCTTCTCGACCACCGTCTGGGTGGCGATCCCGGCGTGGTCCATGCCCGGCAGCCAGAGCACCTCGTAGCCCTGCATGCGTTTGCGCCGGGTCAGGGCGTCCATCAGCGTGTGGTCGAGCGCGTGGCCCATGTGCAGGCTTCCGGTCACGTTGGGCGGCGGCAACACGATCGAATAGGGCGGCTTGCTGCTCGACGCGTCGGCGGTGAAGTATCCGGCCTTGACCCAGCCCTCGTAGATGTCGCTCTCCACCGCGCCCGGGTCCCAGGACTTGGGCAGGGCTTCGGCGGCGGAATCGGGCGTGGCGGTCACTCCGTAATTCTAGGAATGGACGCGAGCAGGGCCCACATGGGGCGCGGCAGACGAAACTGGGGAGCCGCGGTTGTGCGGTTCGATACGCCACTCCCGGCGTGTCGCGGATGGAACCGCATCATCGATCGATATTCATCGGCCACCACGCCGAGCGGCCGTGCCCAGGATGCTGACCAGGGGTTATCGACCCCGATCAGTGCAGGCGCGTGGTCTCCAATACCACTCCGGCAGCGGGGAATCGGGCCATCAGCGCGTCGCCCATCGCCGCCGCGGGAGTGAGCACACCGCGCAGATCCGGCAGCCGGTCGCGGTCCAGCGCGAGCGCCAGACCGCTCTCGCCGAGCAGCACCGACGTCGCCTTGTAACCGGGGTCACCCTGCTGCGACATCGTCGCGCGATACCGGGCGCCGCTGGTGGTCGACGCGTAGGTCTCGACGGTGTAGTGGCCGCGCTCGCGCACGCTCTCGCTGGGGCCGGTGCCCGGCTTGGGCAGCACTCGGTCGACGAGGCGACTCGGCACGCGGTCCATGAAACGGCTGCCGAGCGCCATTGTGGCGGTGTTGCCTGCGGCGGCGAGCGCCGCCGCGACCGGTGCGAGAGCCGAGCGGCCCATGCTCATCTGCTCCCCGTACTGAAGACGACGACCGTAGGCGTAGTCGAGCAATGCGTTGCTGCGCCGCACGATTCGCGTGTTGACCGCGGCCATCACGAACGGGCCGACCCAATAACCGGCCAGTTCCGGGGCGATCTCGCTGCCGCGCCGCCACCGCAGGTCCGGCTGACCGCCGAGTTCCGGTTCCGCCGCGCGGTCGGGGGTGAGGGTGTAGGGGTCGTTCATCACGCGTCGCGACTCCTCGTCGGTGGACGCCGCGCGCATGACCTCCACCATCGAGGCGGCGGTGCCGCCCGACACCCCGCCGGCGAACGAGCGCACCACCAGGTTGGTGTCGGTGAGTTCACCCGCGTTGTCTGCCTGCGCCTGCCGGTAGAGCGCGAACACGGTGAGATCGGAAGGGATGGAATCGAATCCGCACGAATGCACGATGCGCGCACCGGTGTCGGCGGCCTGCTTGTGGTAGAGGTCGATGCTCTCGCGGATGAACATCGATTCACCGGTCAGGTCGGCATAGTCGGTTCCCGCCGCCGCACACGCCGCGACGAGCGGCAGGCCGTACTTGGCGTACGGCCCGACCGTGGTCACCACCACCCGGGTTTGCGTGGCCATCGCGTCCAGCGTCGACGGCTGCGAAGCGTCGGCGGTGATCAGCGGCCAGGATTGCGCCCGCTCCCCCAACGTGTCTCGCACCGCGAGCAGTTTGTCGGGTGACCGGCCCGCCAGTGCGATGCGCGCGTCGCCGCCCGCGCGGGCCAGGTAGTCGGCCGTGAGTTTCCCGACAAAGCCGGTAGCCCCGTACAGGACGATGTCGAATTCCCGCTCCGATGCGCTCATGACCGCGACGCTACCCGAGCGTCTCGGGCACCTCGACGTCCTCTCCGAGCACATGGCGGGCGAGGAACGCGGTCACCACCTGGTACCAGATCTTGGCGTGCTGCGGGGTCAGCACCCAGTGGTTCTCCGACGGGAAGTACAGGAACCGGTGCGGGCTGGTGCCGTCGTCGTCGGCGGGCAACCCGGAGTGGGTGAGCAACTCGTACCACAGTCGCAGCGCCTCGCCGATCGGCACGCGGTAGTCCTTGTCCCCGTGGATCACCAGCATCGGCGTGGTGATCCGGTGCACGTGGTGGTGCGGCGAATTCGCTTGCGCCATCTCCCGCGTCATCTCGCGCAACCAGTAGTAGGACGAATCGGTGGTGGCGCCGAACTGGTCGAGTGCCCACAGGCTGGCGTGCGTGACGATCGCGTCGAACCTGTCGGTGTGGCCGGCGACCCAGTTGGCCATGTAGCCGCCGAAGGATCCGCCCATTGCCGCGGTCCGGTCGGCGTCGATGCGCGGGTGAGCGCACGCCGCGTCGGTCGCCGCCATCAGATCGTCGAACGGGGTACCGCCCCAGTCGCCCCAGCCGCGCTGGGCGAAGTCCTGGCCGTAGCCCGTCGACAGGCCGGGATCGGGCAGCAGGACGGCGTACCCCCGCACGGCGAGCAACCACGGATTCCAGCGCCACGACCAGCAGTTCCAGCTGCTCAGCGGGCCGCCGTGGATCCACAGCAGCAGCGGTGCCCGGGCATCGCCCGGCGGCAGCGCCAGCCACGACCGGATCCGCGTCCCGTCCGCGGCCGTCGCCTCGAGTTCGGTCAGCGTCCCGGGCAGCTCCGGCAGCGGCACGCACGGTAACTCGGTCACCGCCCCGTCGGGGCCGATGCGGACCGGGTGCGGCGGCGCGGCGTAGCAGCTGCGCAGGGCGAACAGCGCCACGTCGGGCGCGGTGACCACATCGGTGTAGCAGTAGTCGTCGAACGTCAGCTGGGTGACCGCGCCGTCGGCGAGGTCGATCCGGAACACCGGGCGCCTGCCGTCCTGGTCGGCGGTCACGATCACCGCCGACCCGTCACGCGACCACGTGACAGAGGCGGGCCAGCGCTCCCAGTCGGCGGCGAGTGCGACTGGTTGGCCGTCAAAGCGCAGGCAGGCCAGGCTCATTCGCGGCGCCTTCTCGGGAGTCGAGAACGACTCGCGCACGTAGGCCACCGCCGACCCGTCGGGGGCGATGGCGGGACTCCACGCGTCGGCGTCGGGTTCCTCCACGATCACGGTCCGCTCGCCGCTGTCGAGATCGATGCGTACGAGCACCGAGTGCCGCGACGCGCCGGGCGCGGGCCGCTGCCACGTCGTCACGACGAACCGGCCGTCGGCGCTGACGTCGAAGTCGGACTCGCGCAGCGCGCCGCCCGGCGCCGCGGTGAGGTCGTCGACCTGCCCGTCGGTCGGGCCCACCCCGAGCAGGTGGGGCTCGGCGGGCCCAAGGTCGCTGTCCCAGTGCCGAATCGGATAACCGGTGTGCAGGATGGCGGTGATCTTGTTGTCCTTGCGCAGATCGCGCAACCGGCGGTCGTCGTCGACGTCGCGGGCCGACGGCAGCAGCGGCGAGCGCACCACCGCGACATCGGCCTCGCGTGCGGGGCGGACCGCTTCGACACCACCGGGAAGCGACAGCACCTCCACCGCCTCGCCGCCCGCCGCCGGCAGGCGCCACAGCGCGGCGGGCGGCTTGTCGTCGTCGGCGGTGGGCCGGACGGCGACGAAGAACACGTCGCCGTTGGCCGCGAACACCGGTGACGACTCACCCTTGCTCCCGCGGGTCAACCGGCGCGCGGGGTGCTCGCCCGCCGGGTCGATCTCCCACACGGCGCTGATGTACTCGGTGCGCTTGTCGTTGAGTTCGGCGACGGTGGTCACCAATCGGGTGCCGTCGGCCGACACCGCGAGGCCAGCCACCCGCGGCAGTGCGAGGTAGTCGTCGAGATCGTCGAACTGAGTCGTCGAGAAGCCCGGAACCGTCGCGGTCATGACCCGTTCGTAGCACAGCGTCGGCGGACGGACCTGTGCCAAGGGGTGGCACGGCACGCTACGTTCGACGGGTGCCGAAGCGGATCGTGGTGGTCGGCGCGGGCATCGCCGGCCTGGCAACCGCCGTCGCCCTGCAGCAGTGCGGACACGAGGTCACGCTCCTGGAGGAGCGCACCGACACGTCGTCGGGCGCGGGCATCAGCATCTGGCCCAACGCCCTGGCCGCGCTCGACGAGATCGGTCTCGGCGACCAGGTGCGCTACGCAGGCGGCAGGGTCACCGCCGGCGCCCTGCGCTGGCGCGACGGCACCTGGCTCCGGCGGCCGTCGCCGCAGCGGATCGTCAAGGCGCTCGGCGAACCGCTCGTCGTCATCCGGCGCTCCTCACTGACCGCGATCCTGGCCGCCGCGCTGACCGAAGCGACCCTGCGTTGCGGCGTATCGGCCGACAGCCTGACCGTCACCGCCGACGGAGTCCGCGTCATGCTCGCCGACTCCGCGGCGATCGAGGCGGACGCGGTCGTCGGCGCTGACGGCACGCATTCGGTGGTGGCACGCCACCTCAACGGCGCGCTGCGCAACAGATATGTCGGCTACACGGCGTGGCGCGGCGTCGCCCCCTGCCGGATCGATCCCGACGTCGCCGGCGAGGTGCTGGGGCCGGCGGTCGAGTTCGGGCTGGTGCCGCTGGGCCCCGACCACACTTACTGGTTCGCCACCGAGCGGACGGCGGAGGCGACGGCGGCGCCGCAGGGCGAGCTCGCCTATCTCACCGGACGGTTCGGCGGCTGGGTGCAACCCATCCCCGACGTGCTCGCCGCCACGGATCCGGGTGATGTGTTACGCAACGACCTGTACGACCGCGATCAGGCTCGTCAGTGGTCGCGCGGCCCGGTCGTCGTGGTCGGCGACGCCGCGCATCCGATGAGACCGCACCTGGGCCAGGGCGGCTGCCAGGGCCTGGAGGACGCGGCCATCCTCGCGAGATTCGTCGACGGGACCGACGACATCGCATCGGCCTTCGCGCGGTTCACCGAGTTCCGGCGGCCACGGGTGCGCGCTCTGGTGCGCGAGTCGGCGTTGATCGGCCGGATCGTCAACCTGCCGCCGGTGCTGAGCACGCTCGCCAGTCGCGCGACGGTGCTGGGACCGGAGGCGCTGCTGACCCGGCACCTGGCCACCGTGGCGGCACGGTCGGCGTTCAGGTTGCCCTACGAGGGAGACGTACAGCCGGCGTGAGTCAGCGTGCCGCCCCGAGCGTGCCCATCGGGTTGAGCAGCGCGGTGCACATCTGGCGCGGGTTGACGAAGCCGAACAGGCCCTTTGAGGGCATGGCCGCGCATCCGGTGGCCGTGGCGGGCGCGGACGGCCGCGCCGGGTTCGTCCAGATAGCCGGGGTGGCCGGCGCGCCGGCGCGGGTGCCGCACTTCGGCCATGCCTTCAAACCCTGGGTCCGCAGCACGTTCTCCGCGACGCGGATCTGTTCGGCGCGGGAGGCCGTGGCCGGGTTGCCGACGCCGCCGTTGGCGGTCCAGGTGGCCGGCTTGAACTGCAGGCCGCCGTAGTGGCCGTTGCCGGTGTTGATGGCCCAGTTGCCGCCCGACTCGCACTGTGCGATGGCGTCCCAGTTGACCGAGTCGGCCTGTGCGGTGGCCGTCGAGAGGGCTATCGGGACGACGGCGAGCGCACCCGAGATGACGGTGGCCCACAAGCCCTTGGTGATCGCGTTGCGAATGTTCATCACTGCGGTCCTTCCCCGACCGTTTGACATAAGGCCCGCGAGTGAGGAACTGGCGTGTTCCGCGCCGCGGTTACATCCGGTCTTTCGGGTGATGAACGTCACCTGTTACGCGAGGGTCAAAAGTTTTATTCGTTACTTATCTGGTGTAAGAGGCCTCTGAGAAAGAAGAGGCGGCGCCGGTTCAGAACCGGCGCCGCCTCGTCTCGGAGCTTGAAATCAGCCGCGTCCGCCGCAGCTCGGCCATGCGCCGATGCCCTGGCTCTGCAGCACGTTCTCGGCCACCCGGATCTGCTCTTCACGGCTGGCGTTGTGCGGAGAGCCGCTGCCACCGTTGGAACGCCAGGTGCCCATCGTGAACTGCAGGCCGCCGTAGTAGCCGTTACCGGTGTTGATGGCCCAGTTGCCGCCCGACTCACACGCCGCGATGGCATCCCAGTTCACACCGCTGTCCGCATTGGCGGTGCCCGTGGCCAGAGCCATCGGCGCCACAGCGAGTGCGCCGGCAATGGTCGCCAGGCCGAACGTCTTGCGGATGTTCTTCAACTTCGATCCTTTCGCCAAGCGCGCGCCATCGACACCCGTGCAGAGCGCACGGGAGCGAAATGCCTGTGACAGGCGAATGTGGAGGGCCGCACCGTCTCGGTCAGGTGCGACAGCGGGAGGCGGAAGTGCCTCACCGGGTATCAGCACCCGGCGGCCGCCAGGAGCCCATGGCCCCCGGTTACAGCCCCACTCACGCGCAGGTTCGTGGTTTTGAAATTATTTGCTCCGTTTGAAGCCGTTTCGGACCGTACAAACCCGCCGAGGGAAAGTCATATCGGAGTCGAACGTGTCGCGGTCAGATCACGGCCAGATCACGACCGGCTGCCCTTTTCGTTATCCCAGGTCATCGCGGGGTTTGGCGAGGCCGCGGTTTTGCCGTGACCCGCGTGTCGCCGTGAGCCATATCACCGCCAAATTGTGGCCTGGCCCACGTTTACCGAACGCGCCATCCGAGTGGGTATGTGGCCTCGAAACATGCAGTGCGCGCGGCAAAGTCGACGCCGAGTTCGACTGGCTGGGCCGAGTGGATGGCAATCGGGTTCGCTGGCAGGCGATTGCCCCACCCCGGCCGTCGGCATCGTTCAAAGACACTGCAACACAGCGAGTTTACCGCCTGTACCGCTCACCTGGCGTGGACGGCCGACGGGCGGTCGCTCGGACCGAGTTTCGCACCGTCTCCGATGAGATCACCTGACTTCCAGGATGTTTCGCGGGTCAGCCGATGCCCCGCGCCCGCCCCTCCCGTCGAGCCGAACCATGAGTGAGCCATCCCGAGTGCCGCCGACAGTCCCACCGCCGACAACGGGCCGCCGACTCGCCGCGAAGAGGGCTGGCCGCGCGACGTCTTCGTGAGCGCTCGCGCGACTGTGCCCCGGGACGTCGCGAAAACCAGTCGACGTCAGGACGATTCAGCCCCCAATTCGATGCCGCCCGCGCCGCGCCGATGAAGTGGCCGGACAGGCCCTCGTACGTATCACGCGCAGCCATCACCGCAATCACATCGTCGCAACGGCGTGCGCGGTGGAATCCGTTCGGCGGGAGCCGCCAAACGAATTTGCTAGACCCTTTGCGGGCTGCGTAAGGCGGCGAGCTCGCCGGCCGTGTTGACATTGGTCAGCGAGGCCTGCTCGGGCATCACGATCCGCTGCGTGTCCACCCGGTCAACCAGCGCGCGCATGCTGCGCTCACCGGCGGCCACCAGCTCGGCCGCTCGGGTGGCCAGCGACGTGCGGTAGATGCCCGCGAGGTAGTGGTCGCGGCCGTCCCACGGCAGCACCACGTCCGCCCCGAGGCGCACGGCTGGTCCGGCCAGCTCGTCGAGGAGCTCGACCGACAGCAGCGGCATGTCGACGGCGCACACGAAGGCCAGCTCCCGACCGGCCTCGGCGGCCGCGCGCAGCCCGCGACCCGTCGCCAACAGCGGACCCACCCCGCGGACCTCGTCGCGCAGGACCTGAGCATCGAGCGCCGGCAGCGCCTGACCCGGCGCGGCGATCACGAATATCGGCGCGCAGCGCGGTTTGAGGACGTCGACCATCCGCTCGACCAGGGTGGTGCCCCCGTACGGCAGCGTGGCCTTGTCGCGGCCCATGCGGCGGGATGCCCCGCCCGCCAGGATGACTGCGGCCAGCGGAGCGGTGCTCGTCATGCCCGTGACGTTAGTCGACGGTCCAGGTGTCTTTGCCCCGAAGCAGCGACTGCAGTGCGGCCGTGTCGTGCGGCTTGGCGTCGCGGGCCGACGCCACCTGCTGGCGCGCGGCGTCGTCGTAGGTCGGCTTGTTCACCTGGCGGAAGATGCCCATCACCATGTGCTCGAGGCTCTGCTCACTCAACCGCGACAACGCGAAGGCGTAAGCCGGGTCGGCGAGGGTGGCGTCGTGCACGACGATCTCGTCGGCCGACACGTCGGCGGTCTTCGCGATCTCCAGGCCGTAGCCGGACTTCACCACGCAGTACTCGCCGTCGGCGCCGAAGGTGACCGGCTCGCCGTGGGTGAGGTTGATCAACCGTTCCTCGGCGCCCTCCTTGCGCAGCGCGTCGAAGGAGCCGTCGTTGAAGATCGGGCAGTCCTGCAGGATCTCGACCAGCGCCGCACCACGGTGCGCCGCCGCCGCCCGCAGCACCTCGGAGAGGCCCTTGCGGTCGGAGTCCAGGGCGCGGCCGACGAACGTCGCGTCGGCGCCGAGCGCCAACGACACCGGGTTGAACGGGTAGTCCAGCGAGCCCATCGGGGTGGACTTGGTGATCTTGCCGACCTCGGACGTCGGCGAGTACTGCCCCTTCGTCAGGCCGTAGATCCGGTTGTTGAACAACAGGATCGTGATGTTGATGTTGCGGCGCAGCGCGTGGATGAGGTGGTTGCCGCCGATCGACAACGCGTCGCCGTCACCGGTGACCACCCACACCGACAGGTCCTCGCGCGCCAGGGCCAGCCCGGTCGCGATGGTCGGCGCACGGCCGTGGATCGAGTGGAACCCGTAGGTCTCCAGGTAGTACGGGAAGCGACTCGAGCAGCCGATGCCGCTGACGAACGCGATATTCTCGCGGCGCAGTCCCAACTCCGGCAGAAAGTTGCGGATGGTGTTGAGGATGACGTAGTCACCGCAGCCGGGGCACCAGCGGACTTCCTGGTCGCTGGTGAAGTCCTTGGACTTCTGCGGCTGGTCGGTCGTCGGAACCCGGCTGGTGCCGGTCGTCAACCCCAGGTCAGTTCCGACCAAGTCAGTCATGCGTTCACTCCCACACCAGTCGCACCGACCTCGACCGTGGCGGCCGCCAGGCGGGCGAACTTGGCCTTGTCGATTTCCTTCTCACCCAGTGTTCCGTCCAGGGCGGCGTCGATGATGCCCTCGACCTCGTCGGCGAGGAACGCCATGCCTTCGACCTTCGTGACCGACTGAACGTCGACCAGGTACCTGCCGCGCAGCAGCAGGGCGAGCTGCCCGAGGTTCATCTCCGGGCAGACCACCGTCGGATAGCGCCTCAGCACCTCGCCGAGGTTGCCCGGCAGCGGATTCAGGTTGCGCAGATGCGCCTGGGCGACCTTGACGCCCTTGCGTCGCGCCCGCCGGCACGCCTCGCCGATCGGGCCGAAGCTGCTGCCCCAGCCGATCAACAGCAGCTCGGCGTCCCCGGTCGGATCGTCGACCTCGAGGTCCGGGACGGTGATGCCGTCGATCTTGGCCTGCCGCAGCCGGACCATCAGGTCGTGGTTCTTCGGCTCGTAGGAGATGTTGCCCGAGCCGTTGGCGGCCTCCAGGCCGCCGATCCGGTGTTCCAGCCCCGGCGTGCCCGGGACCGCGAACTGACGCGCCAGGGTTTCCGGGTCGCGCGCGTACGGCTGGAACGGCTCGTCCGGGCTGGCGAACGTGTGCTCGATGGGCGCGTAACCGCCGACGTCCGGAATGCGCCACGGCTCAGAGCCGTTGGCGATCGCACCGTCGGACAGAATGACCACCGGGGTGTGGTAATTCACCGCGATGCGGGCAGCCTCGACCGCCACATCGAAGCAGTCCGACGGCGAGCGCGGTGCGAGCACGGCCACCGGCGACTCGCCGTTGCGCCCGTACATCACCTGCAGCAGGTCGGCCTGCTCGGTCTTGGTCGGCAGGCCCGTCGACGGTCCGCCACGCTGCACGTCGATGACGATGAGCGGCAACTCGGTCATCACGGCCAGGCCGATGGCCTCGGATTTCAGCGAAATGCCGGGGCCGGAGGTGCTGGTGACGCCGAGCGCGCCGCCGTAGGACGCGCCGATCGCGGCGCCGATACCGGCGATCTCGTCCTCGGCCTGGAAGGTCAGCACGTTGAAGTTCTTGTGCTTGGACAGCTCGTGCAGGATGTCCGACGCCGGCGTGATCGGGTAGGTGCCGAGCACGATCTGCAGGTTGCTGAGGTGGCCCGCGGTGACGAGCCCGTAGGCCAGCGCGGTGTTACCCGAAACCTGGCGGTACTCGCCCTCTTTGAGCTTGGCCGGCGAAACCTCGTAGGTGGTGCCGAATGCCTCGGTGGTCTCGCCGTAGTTCCAGCCGGCCTTCAGCGCGAGCACGTTGGCCTCGGCGATGTCGGGCTTTCGGGCGAACTTCTCGCGGATGAACGCCTCGCTGTGCTCGAGCTCGCGGCCGTACATCCACGACAGCAGGCCCAGCGCGAACATGTTCTTGGCGCGCTGACCGTCCTTCTTGGAGGCGCCGATCGATTCGACCGCACCCAGCGTCAGGGCGGTCATCGCCACCGGCTGCACGACGTAGTCCGAGAGCTCTTCGCTCTCGAGCGGGTTGGACTCGTAACCGACCTTGGCGAGGTTGCGCTTGGTGAACTCGTCGGAGTTGGCGATGATCAGGCCGCCGCGGGGAAGATCGGAGATGTTGGCCTTCAGCGCCGCCGGGTTCATCGCGACGAGGACGTCGGGGCGGTCGCCGGCGGTGAGGATGTCGTAGTCGGCGATCTGAATCTGGAAGGACGACACCCCGGGCAGCGTGCCCTGCGGCGCGCGGATCTCGGCGGGGTAGTTCGGCTGGGTCGCAAGGTCATTGCCGAACAGCGCGGCCTCGGAGGTGAACCGGTCACCGGTGAGCTGCATGCCGTCGCCGGAGTCGCCGGCGAACCGGATGACGACCTTCTCGAGCTTCTGCCGAGGGCCCGCGCTTCCCGGGCTGACCGCGTTGTCCTTCGCCGCCACTAGGCCTGCCTTCCGCCCTGTCTGGCGAAGTCCTCCGAGTCGCAGTCGAGCCGACGCGCCCGTCGGTGGACGTCCACCAAAGATTTCATGTCACTGGCAGTACCGATTATTGCACTTTCCTTAGGTAGCCCTTTACCCGACTCGCGGGTGCGGGGCAGCGTTACGCCGGCCGAACGCGCTGCTCAGCAGTTGTGTCGGGTGGTCTCGTGAGACAGAACTGTGTTGTTCGTCACGGTCACGAGACGGAGATTCCTAAGGAATTTGTTACCGATCGGTAGCTGGCTGCTAGCAGTGGCTAAGCAGTCGCTCAGCGCTCTGGCGGACGCACCCGATGACGCCGTAGCCGCAGGCTGGCGGGTCGGGTGTGGCGGCGCTCGTGCCAACGCAACTTGAGCAGCAGCACCTGCCGGTGCGCCGAAAAACCCACGGAGAGCGGATCACGCCAGGCTGCTCCGCGGGAGCGTCCGGGATCTACGTCCATGACTCCATTGTGCCGATTCCGTCGAATACGGCACGCCGACGCGCGTCCCCTGTGGTGTCGATCGCATGAATTCACCGCCAACACGGCTGCGCACCGCCCGCCTAGGCTGGTCCCATGGGTCGTGTCACCGCGAGGCGCCGGGTGCAGCACGTCACCGCCGAGGATGCGGTCGCGCGTCCGGAGACCCTGGTGGTCGAGGAACCGCTGGAGATCCGGGTCAACGGCGTGCCCATCACCGTGACCATGCGAACGCCGGGCTCGGACATCGAACTCGCCCATGGCTTCCTGCTCACCGAGGGTGTCATCACCCGCCGTGCCGACGTGCTGACCGTCCGCTACTGCAAGGGCGCGGGCCCGGACGCCGTCAACACCTACAACGTGCTCGACGTGACGCTGGCGCCGGATGTGGCGATGCCTGATGTCGACGTGACCCGCAACTTCTACACCACCTCCTCGTGCGGGGTGTGCGGCAAGGCGTCGCTGGACGCGGTGCGCTTGATCAGCAGGCACGCGCCCGGCGACGACCCGGCCACGGTCACCGCCGAGACCCTGTCCGGGTTGCCGCAGCGCCTGCGCGACGCGCAGAAGGTGTTCGCCAGCACCGGCGGCCTGCACGGCGCGGCGCTGTTCGACGCCGACGGCGCCACGCTGGCGGTACGGGAGGACATCGGCAGGCACAACGCCGTCGACAAGGTCATCGGGTGGGCGCTCGAGCAGGACCGCGTCCCCTTGACCGCCACCGTGCTGCTCGTCAGCGGCCGCGCATCCTTCGAACTCACCCAGAAGGCCGTCATGGCCGGTATTCCCGTGCTGGCCGCGGTGTCGGCGCCCTCCTCGCTGGCGGTTGACCTCGCCAGCCAGTCCGGCCTGACGCTGGTGGCGTTCCTGCGCGGCGAGTCGATGAACGTCTACACCCGGCCCGACCGGGTGGTCCGCTAGCGCGAATCCGCGCCTGCCTGCAATCTCCACCCGATCTCCACGAAACCTCCAAGCTCGCGCGACCGTCGTCGCCGAGCATCGGAGCCATGCCAGAGATCCTCATCGCCACGCTCTCCCCCGTCGGCCATTTCGGCCCGCTGCTCAACGTCGCCCAGGGCCTCGTCGACCGCGGTGACCGTGTCACCGTTCTGACCTCACCCGAGCATGCCGCCAAGATCCGCGCCGTCGGCGCCGTCGCCGAACCCATTCCGGCCGAAGCCGATCTGGACCTGACCCGCCCGGACGTCGATCTCGCCGGACGCGCCGAGACCTCCGGCATCAAGCGGATCAACTGGGACATCGTCAGGCTGTTCCTGCGCCCCATGCCGCACCAGGCGCGTGCCCTCACGACCGTGATGGCGCGCACGAAGTTCGACGCCGTCATCACCGACGCCGGGTTCTTCGGCATCACGCCGTTTCTCCTCGGCGATCCCGCCGCCCGCCCGCCGGTGTTGACCTATTCGACGACACCGCTGATGCTCAGCAGCCGCGACACGGCACCGGCCGGCATGGGGATGGCGCCGTCGACGTCGTGGGCAGGGCAGCTGCGCAACCGGGCGCTGACCGCGCTGTCGCACAAGGTGCTGCTGCGCGAGTCGCACGCGGTGGCCAACTCGCTGCTGGACCAGCTGAACAGCCGGCCGCTGCCGATGTTCGTCCTCGACTCGGCTGTGCTGGCCGACCGCTACATCGCACCGACGGTTCCGGAGTTCGACTACCCGCGCAGCGACCTGCCCGCCAACGTCCGCTACGTCGGCGCGGTCCACCCCCGCCCGTCGCGGGATTTCCGGCTGCCGCCGTGGTGGTCTCGGCTCGACGGCGACCGGCCGGTCGTGCACGTCACGCAGGGCACCGTCGACAACGCCGATCTGGGGCGGCTGCTCGAACCGACCATCGAGGCGCTCGGAGGCGAGGACGTCGTCGTGGTGGCCACCACGGGCGGTCGCGACGTGTCGGAGCTCGATATCAGGCTGCCGATGAATACCTTTGTCGCCGAGTACATTCCGCACGATGTGCTGTTGCCCAAGGTCGACGTCATGGTGACCAACGGCGGCTTCGGTGCGGTGCAGCGCGCGCTGGCGTCCGGCGTGCCGCTGGTCGTCGCGGGCAACACCGAGGACAAGCCGGAGGTCGCCGCACGGGTGGCGTGGTCCGGCGCAGGTGTCAACCTCAGGACCGGCACGCCCAGTGTGGGGGCGGTGCGCACCGCCGTGCGGGAGGTGCTCAACGACGACGGGTACCTGCGCCGGGCGCGCGAACTCGAAGTGGCGTTCGCCCGCCGCGACGGGGTCGCCGAGATCGCCGCCCTCGTCGACGAGGTGATCAGCGAGCGTCAGGCCGTGGCGCGATGAGCCCCTGCGCCGATCCGTTCGGCCGCCCGCCCACCCCGCCGCAGCCCGATGGCGGGTGGGGTAGCCGGTTACGCATGCCCTTCAGCCGTCTCACGAGGAAGGTCAAGCCATGGTCAGCCAACTGCAGTTCGTCGCGATCGCGGTCTTCCTGATCTGGGGACTCGCCAGCTCGCTGTGCGACGTGCTCCCCCCGGGGCGCGACGAAGCGCACCTGGTGTCGCGGGAACGCGGCCCCCTGCGGCCGCGGGACTGAGCCGTCAGGCGGACTTGTCGCGGCGCTCCGGGCGCGACGGCTTGCGCGGCACGATGGTCGGCAGCACGTTGTCCTCGACGGTCTCCTTCGTGACGACCACCTTGGCGACGTCGTCGCGGCTCGGGATGTCGTACATCACCGGCAGCAGGACTTCCTCCATGATGGCGCGCAGACCTCGGGCGCCCGTGCCGCGGTGGATGGCCTGATCGGCGATGGCCTCCAGCGCGTCGGCGGCGAACTCCAACTCCACGCCGTCCATCTCGAACAGCCGCGTGTACTGCTTCACCAGCGCGTTCTTCGGCTCGGACAGGATCTTGACGAGCGATTCCTTGTCGAGGTTCGTCACCGACGCCACGACCGGCAGGCGGCCGATGAACTCGGGGATGAGCCCGAACTTGATCAGGTCCTCCGGCATCACCTCGGCGAAGTGATCCTGGGTGTCGATCTCGGCCTTGGAGTGCACCTCGGCGCCGAAGCCCAGGCCGCGCTTGCCGACCCGGTCGGAGACGATCTTCTCCAGCCCGGCGAACGCGCCCGCGACGATGAACAGCACGTTGGTGGTGTCGATCTGGATGAACTCCTGGTGCGGGTGCTTGCGACCGCCCTGCGGAGGCACCGACGCCTGCGTGCCCTCGAGGATCTTCAGCAGCGCCTGCTGCACGCCCTCGCCGGAGACGTCGCGGGTGATCGACGGGTTCTCGCTCTTGCGGGCGATCTTGTCGACCTCGTCGATGTAGATGATGCCGGTCTCGGCGCGCTTGACGTCGTAGTCGGCGGCCTGGATCAGCTTGAGAAGAATGTTCTCGACGTCCTCGCCGACGTAGCCGGCCTCGGTCAGTGCGGTGGCGTCGGCGATCGCGAACGGCACGTTGAGCATCTTGGCCAGCGTCTGCGCGAGGTAGGTCTTACCGCAGCCGGTGGGCCCGAGCATCAGAATGTTCGACTTGGCCAGCTCGACGGGCTCGGTGCGGGAGTCACGCATCTTCTCGCCGGCCTGGATGCGCTTGTAGTGGTTGTAGACGGCCACGGCCAGTGTGCGCTTTGCGGTGTCCTGACCGATGACGTAGCCCTCGAGGAACTCGCGGATCTCGGCCGGCTTGGGCAGGTCGTCGAGTTTGACGTCGTCAGCGTCGGCGAGTTCCTCTTCGATGATCTCGTTGCAGAGATCGATGCACTCGTCGCAGATGTAGACGCCGGGCCCCGCGATGAGCTTCTTGACCTGCTTTTGACTCTTCCCGCAGAACGAGCACTTCAGCAGGTCACCGCCGTCTCCAATGCGCGCCATGGTGGTGGGGTCCTACTTTCCTCGCGGTCGGTAATGAATCTCTTTACTGGTCACTCGGGTGTTGGAACCCGACGCTACCCGTTCGTTCCGGCGCGGGGCGACCGATAAAGCCGAATCGCGTCGGTGGTATTTAACTGTGTCGCGCAAACATATCGTTTGACGAGCCACGTACCCCTCGGAACGCGCCGCCGTGTCGCTGGCGTGTCGCCCCCGTTACCGGACCGAGAGGACGTCTGCCCCCAACGTACCCGCACTCCGGCAAGGGTCGCTCTGCTACCGGCGGCCGGGGCCGACCGGACGCGGGCCGACACGGATTTCGACGTGCGCGGGCAGTTGGGGCAAGGACACGTATATCGACGGCTACTGGGTCGCCACGGACGAGCCGCAATAAGCCCGGCCGTCAGCGCGGCCACTCCTGTCGTCGCCGGCCCCGGCGAGGGTCAGGCGGTCTGCGCGGAGAGCTTGCGGTACTCCAGCACCGTGTCGATCACGCCGTACTCCTTGGCCTCCTCGGCCGTCAGGATCTTGTCGCGGTCGGTGTCCCTGCGGATCTGCTCGGCGGACTTGCCGGTGTGGTGCGCCAGCGTCTGCTCCATCAGGGTGCGCATGCGCTCGATCTCCTTGGCCTGGATCTCCAAATCGGAGAACTGGCCCTGGATGACACCGGACAGCGCGGGCTGGTGGATGAGCACGCGGGCGTTCGGCAGTGCGAGCCGTTTGCCCGGGCTGCCGGCGGCCAGCAGCACCGCCGCGGCCGACGCGGCCTGGCCCAGGCACACCGTCTGGATGTCGGCGCGCACGTACTGCATGGTGTCGTAGATCGCCATCAGCGAGGTGAACGAACCACCGGGCGAGTTGATGTACATGGTGATGTCGCGGTCGGGATCCAACGACTCGAGCACCAGCAGCTGGGCCATGATGTCGTTGGCCGACGCGTCGTCGACCTGCACGCCGAGGAAGATGATGCGCTCCTCGAAGAGCTTGTTGTACGGGTTGGACTCCTTGACGCCGAAGCTGGAGTGCTCGATGAACGACGGCAGGATGTAGCGGGCAGTGGGCGTAGGCCCACGATGTGTGAGTTCCGTGTGATCGGTCATGAGTCGAGTCCTGCTCCTGGTCCTGAGCCGTTGATGCTGGCGCTGGTGATGATGTGGTCGACGAAGCCGTATTCGAGGGCTTCCTGTGCGGTGAACCAGCGGTCGCGGTCGGAGTCGGCTTCGATCCGCTCGATCGTCTGTCCGGTGAACTCCGCGTTCAACCGGAACATCTCCTTCTTGATCACCGCGAACTGCTCGGCCTGAATGGCGATGTCGGCCGCGCCGCCGGTGATGCCGCCGAGCGGCTGGTGCATCAGGATCCGGGCGTGCGGCAGCGCGTAGCGCTTGCCCTTGGTGCCCGCGGCGAGCAGGAACTCGCCCATCGACGCCGCCATGCCCATCGCGTAGGTGGCAACGTCGCACGGCGCCAGCACCATCGTGTCGTACACCGCCATCCCGGCGCTGATCGAACCGCCGGGTGAGTTGATGTAGAGGTGGATGTCCTTGGTGGGATCTTCGGCGGACAGCAGCAGAATCTGGGCACAGAGCTTGTTGGCGATGTCATCGTCGACCTGCGAGCCCAGGAAGATGATCCGCTCGGCCAGCAACCGCTCGTAGACCGAGTCGACAAGATTGAGGCCTGGTGAGGCGCCACGCATGTGGGTCACGACTGCTTACCTGCTTTCTTCCAAAGTCTTCGGTGTCACCGACATTAACCAACCCGCGAGGACGCGCACTCCCCAGACGGGCCGCGTTCGCTCACAGCGTCACTTGGCGTCGGCCGGTTCCGCCTCCGCCGCGGCCGGCTCGGCCGCTTCTTCAGAGCCTTCCGAGCCTTCCGACCCTTCCGAGCCTTCCGCAGCCCGGGTGCCCGGGCGGCCGAAGAACTCGGTGGTGTCGATCACGTTGCCGTCGGTGTCGGTGACCGTGGCGCCCTCGACGACGACGGCCACCGCCAGGCCGCGGCGCACATCGGCGAACAGCGCGGGCAGCTGGTTGTTCTGCTGCAGGGCCTGCAGCAGCTGCTGGGGCTCCATGCCGTACTGCTGAGACATCAGCACCAGCCGCTCGGTCAGGTCATTCTGGCCGACCTGCACGTCGAGCTTGTCGGCGATCGCGTCCACCAGGAGCTGCGTCTTGATCGCCTTCTCCGCGTTGGTGCGGTTGTCGGCGTCGAACTGCTCACGGCTGCTGCCCTGGGCTTCGAGCGCCTCGGCGAACCGGGCCTCGTCGTGCTCGAGGCCGTGGATCGCGTTGTGCAGCGTGTCGTCGATCTGGGCCTGCACCACCTTCTCCGGCAGCGGCACCTCGACCTGGTCGAGCAGCGTCTCGAGCGCCTTGTCGCGGATCTGCTCGGCCTGCTGCACCCGCTTGACGCGGCGCACCTGCTCGACCAGTGAGTTCTTCAGTTCCTCGATGGTGTCGAATTCGCTTGCCAGCTGGGCGAAGTCGTCGTCGGGCTCGGGCAGCTCGCGCTCCTTGACCGACTTCACGGTGACGGTGACCTGAGCCTCCTCGCCGGCGTGCTCGCCGGCGGCCAGCTTGGTGGTGAATACGCGGGTCTCGCCCTCCTTGAGCCCGACGATCGCGTCGTCGAGGCCCTCGACCAGCTGCCCGGAGCCAACCTCGTGCGACAGGCCCTCGGTCGCGGCCTCGGGCAGTTCCTTGCCGTCGACGGTCGCGGACAGGTCGACGGAGACGAAGTCGCCGGTCTCGGCGGCGCGCTCGACACCCTTGAGCGTGCCGAAGCGCGCCCGCAGCGACTGCAGCTCGACGTCGACCTCGTCGTCGTCGATCTGGACCGGGTCGACGGTGATCGTCAGCTCGGTCAGGTCAGGCAGGGCGATCTCGGGACGGATGTCGACCTCGGCGGTGAACGTGAGGTCCTCGCCGTACTCCTTCTTGGTGATCTCGATCTCGGGCTGGCCGAGCGGGCTCACCTCCGACGACGTCACCGCCTCGGTGTAGCGGCCGGGGACGGCCTCGCTGACCACCTGATCGAGCATCGCCTCGCGGCCGACGCGGGCCTCGAGCAGCTTGCGCGGCGCCTTACCGGGCCGGAAGCCGGGCAGCCGCACCTGCTGGGCCAGCTGCTTGAAGGCGCGGTCGAACTCCGGCTCGAGCTCGGCGAAGGGCACCTCCACGTTGATGCGAACCCGCGTCGGGCTCAACTTCTCGACCGTGCTCTTCACTTCTGCTCCTCATTTTCCCGGGGTGGATCTGGCGTCCGTTCGCGTGGCGGTCGGGGTGACAGGATTTGAACCTGCGGCCTTCCGCTCCCAAAGCGGATGCGCTACCAAGCTGCGCTACACCCCGTTCCCGTGGTGGTCGTCGACGAAAAACGCTCAAACGACCACGCGAGATACTACGGGTCAAGCACGCGAAGCCCTTAATTGGATTTGGTTAGGGTGCCGCCGGTACCATCTGCTCTTGCTGTACACGCGGGCGTAGCTCAATGGTAGAGCCCTAGTCTTCCAAACTAGCTACGCGGGTTCGATTCCCGTCGCCCGCTCCACCGGCCGACCTGGTAGACGAGTTATCCCAGGTCGGCCTTGGTTTTAATCAGCGGCTTGGAACCCCAACCGAACCCCGAATGGCGGCGCCACGCCGGTCGCAACTGCGCGGTGAACAAACCCCACCTGCCCCACAGGTAACAGCGGGCCGCTATTAAAGCAGGAGTTCTCACGAAAGTTGGGATGCGCCACGGCGTGTCATGCCCGTACTCCTCGGTGGGCGGCCATAAACTGGCAGCCACGCTCGAACAAACGAGCGATCTTGAAGCGCGGCCCAAAGCGGGCAGAAGGACCGAAACCAGCATGACGACCACCGACGACCAAGACCAATGGGTGCCCCTCGAGATCGGCGACGGGGAGGTCGAGACGTTCACCGCGCTCCGTGACGACGTTCCGCCGTGGCTGGAAGCCACGCTCTGGGCCTGGGTGTTCAGGCGGTTCACTGGGCAGTCTGCGTCGACCCTGTCCGAGATCTTTCGCGTTGAGCTGGCCCGAAAATGCGAGCGAGTGCTGCGGGTGCAAATCAGAGATGCAGGTGCCTGGTCTCCGGAAAAGGGCTATGCGGCATTAAGGAGAAGCTTCGCGGCGGCGCCACAAATTTGGAGGTTGGTCGACTTCTTGTTGGCAGAGACAGGCAGGAGCTACGCCACCAGCTTGCAGGACTCTCTTCTTGAGGCTGGGTCCGCCTGGCAAGTTGGCAAACGTAACGGCAAGGTCGGTCTTGTTCGCCGATTGCCCGAAGGCGTCAAGGTTGCGGCGCAAGCTGCCTTCGACAAGCCGAACGCAGGAAAGCGGCTCGCCACCGCGTGGGAGGACGCATTCGGCGTCAACCCAAATCCCTCGAAGGCCTACTGGTTCGCCGTCAAGGCAGTCGAGGACGCCAGCGCACCGGTGGTCATCCCGAATGATTCCGCGCCAACTCTCGGCAAGGTCATCAGCAGAATGGAACAGGGCGGGCAGTTCAATTTGCCTCACTTGCGTCAGGACCCCAGGGCGGCGACCCACGACGTCTTGCTCGGCATGCTGCGGATGCTGTGGGTCGGGCAGCACGACCGGCACGGTGGGCTCCCGCAATCGCCGCTCCCGGACGATGTCACCCAGCCTGAGGCAGAAGCAGCAGTCATGGCGGCTGTCACCCTTGTCGGATGGTTCGAGAGCGGTCACGTCCAGCAGTAGCTCGGCTCAACCCCGCAACGGAATGACGTTGCCCGGTCTGCCGACTGCTGGCCGGCTCATTGCGCCGAGGGCCGTCATGGCGGGCTCGTGGTTCTCCTCGAACAGGTGGGCGTAGATCCCGAGCGTGATGCTCGGGTTCGCGTGCCCCATGAACCGCGAGATCTCCATCGGCGGAATGCCGGCTGCGACGCACAGGCTGGCGTACGTGTGGCGGAGGCCGTGCCACACCAAGCCCTCGGGAAGTGCAGCCCTCGGGAACATGCGGTTCGCACGCAGGATCGCGGGCCGGAACACGGCCTTATAGAACGTGCGGTGCCGAACGGGCTGCGACCAGTCGAGGTCGAGCCGACTCTCAGCCTCGGCCACGGACATGCCCGCCAGGACGGCGGTCTGGGTGGCCGCCGAGACGCCGTCCGGATTTCGGACGCCGGTTGGCCGACGGGTGATAAGACACACTGCTGGGAACAGCGGCGCGGTTGGGTCGTTCCGGCGCGGGTGGTGATTGAGATGTTGTTCGAGAAGCTCGACAGTCTGGGTGGTCAGCGGAACCTTCCGGCGGCTCCCCCGCGTCTTCGGCGTCAAGTAGGTCAGCTTCCCGTCGATCGTCTGGACCGTGCGCTCAACGTTCAACACGCCGGGGCGGGTCGGAGCGTTCGGGTTCCGCGACGGCTCGGGGAGGCGCACATCGCCCACCTGCAGTCCACAGAGCTCCCCCGCCCGAAGGCCCGCCCAGGCAGCGATGTGTACCTGCACGCAGTACGGCCAGGGCGTCGCTGCAACCAGCGCATCAACCTGCGCGGCGGTCAAAAACTGCGACGGGTCATCAACAGTCGCTCGGCGCCCAACGGAGTGGTTCGTCGGGAGTTTGATGTAGCCGCGCTGCGCCGGGTTTATGGGAATCAGCCCGTCGACGTACGCCTGCTTCAACACCTGATGAATGAGGAAGTACGCATTCCGGACAGTGCTCGGTGCCCTCCCTGCGGCCACCATTCGGTTCACCCAGTCCTGAATCTGGGCCCGCGTGATCCGGTTGACCGGATATCCGCCGAACACATCGTCAATGCGGAGGCCCGCCAGCCCCTTGTGGCGCTTGCGGGTGGTCTCAGACGTCGGTGCGAGCGCATCCCGATACGCGGCGCGCACGGTTTCCTTCACATCGCTGCGCGAGTTCAGCCACTCCTGCGCAACCACACGGAACGTCGTCCGTCCGGCCTTGGGGTCGAACTCGACGCCTCGGAGCTTCGCCTCCTCCTGCTTGGTGCAGTACGCGTCGGCAGCCTTCTTTGTCGGAAACGGTCGCTTCGTGCCCCTCCTGCCATCAGCCCGGACCCACACGGCCTCCCAGACGACCTTGCCATCCGCCGTCCTCCGCTTCTTCGAGTGCGCCATTAGTCGCCCTCCGGGCATTCGGATGCCGTGCCGGTTGACTCAATCGCGTCGGCGAGGGCCTCGATGGCTGCCTGCTTGTCGTCGCCGGATTCGTCGTTGGGCTGGTCGGTTGGCTGGGTCATCGCACACTCCTTCGCATCGGCACGGTTGGCAGGTCAGGCAGTGGCGCCGCAACAAGCGCAGCCAGGGCGGCGTGCTGTTCGTTCGCACGAGCAGCAAGGGCTTCGCGTCGGGATTGGTTGCGCCCGAACCATACTGCGCTGAAACCGACTACGAGGAGCGGCAGGATGATCGCCGGATATGTCACCAGGACTGCGGTCGCGAAGATAACGAGGGGGACGCCGGCGAACACGAGGGCGAATGCCTGCGGCCAGGACAGCGGGGGCATCAGCAGATTCCTTGCCGAGCGAGGACGCCGCGGACAGTGCTGTGGTGCCAGCGCTCACCGCCACCGGGCGGAGGCACGCCCTCGTCGGTCAGCTTCGTCGCGATTGCTTTCGCGCCAAGGCGGTCGCGCATCCGGAGGTTGACGATCTCGGCCACGACGTCGCGGGGAATCGGGCTCGGGCGCCCAAGCTGCTTGCCGCGCTGCCGTGCGCGGATGAGTCCGGCCTTGGTGCGCTTGCTGATCTTGTCGCGCTCCTCCTCGGCCAGGCCCATGCGCACAGTGACCCAGAGCTTCTCGACCTTGTCACTGTCAACGCCGTCGAGGCTCAGCACGCGCCAGCCCTCGTCCTGCGCGTCCTGTATCAGCGTCAGGCCGTCTAGAGTGCTGCGGCTTGCGCGGTCGAGTGCGTTGACGATCAGCACGTTCGCGAGGCCCGCACGGATCGCCGCTATCGCCGCCATGCGGCCATACAGTTTGTCGGCCTTCCGGCCGCTCATCACGTCGGGAATCACTGACACCAGTTCGAGGCCTGTTGACTCGCAGAATGATTCGAGCTGATGCGTCTGGGCCTCTAACCCAAATCCGTTGCTGCCTTGATCTTTCGTGCTGACGCGGATGTACCCGATAGCCCTCGTCGGGGTTGCTTCCATCCCTATCCTCCTCGGGGTTCGTAACGGGCGGTGATGCCCGTTACCGCCCCTTAACGGTACCCTCGTGTACCAATGCGAGCTAGCGAATAACGCTGTCCCACAATGCTTCTGCTATCGGCGTCGCCTGCCGTACACGCCTGCTCGTTGGTTCGCCTCGTTCGCGAGCGCCTGGGCCTCCTCCAGCGTCATGAGCTCGCGGCCAGGCCCGTTTCCCCGGCCATCGTCGGTTCGCATGCCAGCGGGCCGTGCAGGGCGTTGTTCGGTGCCGCCGTTGGCCGGCTGTCGGTCGCCCTCGTCCACGATCTCAGCGTCGACAATCTCGCCATCCGACCGGGCGGATGTGGCGGAATCTGTTGGTGCTGCAGACTCCAAGGCGGCTGACTCAGACAGGCCGCGCTGTCGCCGGCTCTCGTCGCGAGTCATCTGCGCGATGCCAACAACGTCGCCGAGCAGCTTCTCGTACGGCTTCACTCCGACGTCGACCTCGACCTTGTCGGGTGCCTTCAGGCCAGCACGGTCAAGCGCGTCCTTCACCGCAGCGAGCTTCACTGCCTCGGACTCGGCGCTGTCGGCGATTCTCAACAGCTGCTCCGCCATCTTGTCGGCGGCAAGGTCAATGCGGCGACGCGCTGCATTCTTCGCTGCTTTCGTTGCGCCACCGTGCATCCGGCACACTGACAGCCCTGTTACCGGAGGGTTGTTGCAAGGGGCTCCAGTCCGCTTCGAGTGCGCCGTGCATTTCTTGCTCGGCGCGTTCCGAAATCGAAAGATGTCAGTCACTCTGTCGGTCATGCGATCTCCTTAGTGATACAAACAATCTGCGGCTGTTCTCCGTCGCCCGGCCTACGCGTCGCCCGCCCTTATAGGGAAGGGCGGAACGGGCGACGCTCATACGTGGTGCGTCGCCCGAGGACGTCACCCGAAACGGGTTTCGTGTTCTACCTGCGCGTTTCCGTCGCCCGTGAGCCGGCTGCAGAGCGACCGGGCGACGTGCGGGCGACGTCGTATCACGTCGCCCGTTCCGGGTTTCGCTTTCCACCTGCGCGTTGTCACTCATGAGCGTCGCCCGCGTCTGCGGCATACCGCCAGCGAGACGGAGTGCCGCCACCGCCAGAGCCGCCCCGGCTGCCCTTCTCGTAGAGCAGCACTCCCTCATCGACCAGACGCGCCAGCTTCCGGCCGACCTTCTTGCGGCACTTGTCGTAGTCCTCGTGATCGCGGTCAATGTCATGCAGCGCGGCCACCGCCTCCGACTCGATGAACCCCTCGACGCCGGCCAGGCGTGCCAACTCGATCAGTCGCTCTATCGGGTCACTCGCGACCGACTCGCCCGAGCCGTGCGCGTGGTCAACGATGAGCGGCCCGACAACCTCCTGGGGCTGCTTGAGGTGACTCAACTCGACCTTGCTCGCACCCGGCTCGCCCCACAGCAGCAACACCGAGCCCTGGCCCGAGGTCAACCAGGTGCTGCCGTACACATCAGACAGCTTGTTGGGCTTCTTGTTGTCGGCGTTCGCCTTGCGCTGGTGATGCAGCGACACGAACTCCGTCCCGTTCGCCAAGACGCGCTGCATCGCCGCGTTGAACCCTGCGCCGCCGTCGTCAGTCGCCAGACCCGACGCAAGATCTTTCAGCGAGTCGACGATGACGAGACCTGGATCGCGGCCATGCTGCGCCACCCAGTCGGCGAACACCTCCGGAGCCTCGGCCGCGTCGAAGGGGGGCGGCCCGGTCCACACAACAAGCCGCTGTCTAAGCCGGGCCGCCACGTCAGCGTCGGTCACATCGACCATGCGGGCGAGCGAGCGTCGAATCTGGGGTGGTCGGTCCATCGCCAGATACAGCACAGGGCGCTCGTCGGTACCGACCGGAAATCCTAGAAGCTCGGAGGCGCGTAACCCCATGCGCGCGAGCACGATCTCCTGCGCGACCGTCGACTTACCGACGCCCTGAGGTCCGCAGATCATGAGGCCCTCGCCTGGCGCCCACAGCACCTGGCCACCCCGACCCCACAGGGGCTCTGCCGCGGACGAGTCGGTCAGGAAAGCGAGGCCGTCAAGCAGCCGGTCCGCATGTTCCCCGAGGCGGGCGCGGGCCTTCTCGTCCGCGAAGAGCGTGCGCGCCGACTCACGCACTCGCAGCCGCTGTAGCTCCCGCCGAATGTCGGCCCGGTGCGCTCGGTCCCGAAGCTCTTCGACCGACTCCTCGTCGGCCACACCGACGGCATCGCGCACCATGCGGTCGAACTCGTCGGGGTCGCCGTTTCGGTACTCGCCACCGATGGCGTCCTGCCAGACGGCTCGAAGTTCACCTATTGCATGCTGGGCGCCGAACCGCCCGGCCTTGGCCTCCCGCATCGCCCAGCACAGCGCCTCGTACATACTCGCGTGCCGACCATCGGGCGTCGGATCGAACGCCGCAAGGATCGACTTCAACGCTCGCGGCTCCTCCTCAGCGGCGTACGCATCGAGAAACCGCTCGGCACGCCGTGCAAGCTCTCGCGGTGTGAGTGAGCGGTAGTCGCCCGTGTCGGCGACCGCCACAAGCCTCTGGGCTATCTCGACCGGGAGCAGCGGCACGACCGCAGCCGGACACGACCGGTACTCGTGGCCGTCGTCTGCTTTCGGATGCACGGTGGGCGCGAGCACGACCGCGCCGCCGTAGCACTTCACATCGCCCCAAGACTCGCCCTGCGGCGGCTTGAGAGCGCCTAGGCTGCAACCGAACTGCTGCCCCTCCATGAGCCGAAAGAAGTAATGTCCGCGCCGCGAACCGGGGTCGGCCATTGTTGGACGAAACACCGCAGAGTGCAGGAGAGGCCACAACTCGTCGGGCACGTTTTCGGGGCGGTCGACGTCGATCACAAGCAGTCGGCTTGCACCGACGTGCATCGCGATCCCAGCGGAAGGCCATCGCCGCCACCACGAGCGCACAGCTTCTAGGTCGGACGTTGCCTGCTGTGGCCAGCCCTGACCGAGATAAGACCCGGGGTTCTTCGTACCCGCCTTGACCGGAACAATCCGAGCGCCCGCCTTGGCATACGCCTCGGCAGCCTCCGCGTTCGACATTCCGGTCACGTCGGGAAGCTCAACCAGCCCGCCATCGAAAGTATCTCCGTGACCACCAAACAGCGGCACTGACAGAAGGCCACGCAGCCACGGGGGCTCGACCTCCCACCGCGCTCGCCATAAGCCATTCGGCAGGCAACTCCAGTCGGCCAGATAACGGTGATCGTGGGACAGCGGTAAACTCATTCCGGTACTTCCTTTCGTGCCTCGACCCCGCCCGGTCATGCCACTTCTGGGCGGGGTCATCGCTTATATGGGCAGTCGTCGGCATGAACAATCTGCCGTCCATCAGTCGATGCACCGCAGCCGTAGCACTGATGCTCATGTGGGTACACGACCGGCTCAATGTCTCCCTCCCGCCCCGGTCCACTTCGCCTGCGCCGGTGGGGTTTTCCGTCGTTACTCATGGCGGAGCCAGTTGAGGCAACCGGAGCAGACGGGTACCTCGTACAGCCACTGTCCCCGGACGACGACGATCTCTACGTTCGGATAGTCACTCGGGCCGTAGTTCCTTCTCGCGCAGCGCCGAACCGCACACGACCGCCACCCGGCCCGGTCGACGTACTCCAGCCACTTCGGAATCGAGCCAGGCGCAATGACGTAGAGGAACTGGTCGCCGCGCCTCAGCATGCTCGGGGTTACAACACCCAGAATCGCGCCTTTCAGCGCCGACATGGTGTAGTTCTTCTCGTCGCGGGACACCAGGTGCGTCCAGTTCTTGCCGTCGTCGGACTGCATGTAATGCCATTCGTTGGCCCGAACCTGCTCGCGGATGCGCTTCAACAGCGCCTCAAGTCGCGTTGAGAAGCGTAGTCCGAGGTCATCCGTATTGTCATACGGCGCAGCATGATCGGCTGCGGCGTCCCCCTGGTCACTGCTAAACCGCACGAGCGCAGCAACTTCCGAGTCCTGGCCTAGGTCGGCCGGCTCGGAGCCGATGTCGAAACCGGCCGATGACTCCGCTTCCGGAAACCCCGGCACACTACGGTCACCAGTTGCGCGGCGCTCCTCCTGCTTACGCCGCGCATACTCGGCCATGGCGACCTTCTCGTGGTCGTAGAGCTCGCTCATCGCGTCACCGCCGAATCGTCGGTCGGGAACCCTCGGCGGCTCATCAACCAATCCCAAAGGTCCTGACTGCTGAAGTACATACGGCCCATAAGGATGGTCCGCGGGAGTGCCCGATTCCTGACGGCCTTCTTGATCGTCACTCCGGTGACAGGCACACCAAGATGTTGATTGCACCACCGTGCCGCGCCGTCGTACTGCGATATATCAGGGACGTACGACAGCTTCAGATCAGACGGCGGTTGAGGCGTCGAACGATTTGACGATGGCACCTCCGCAGGTGCCGGAGAAGTTCGAGACATAGCTTCCCTTTACGGTCAGGCCTCGCATGGCGAACACACGATGGCCAAGTTGGCGTTCGTGTATTTCGCTGCCTCCGCGTATCCGCATGAGGTCGCAATCGCGAGGACTGCTTACGGGTGGTAATTCCGCCCGCAGGGAAGTACGACTTCTACTCTACCGCGTTCGAGCGGATAGCGGTTTCTAGCTGAGTCCGCACCGAGCCGCCATCGCTCCCTGTTAACTCAACCGGCCTTATCTGGGCCGGTGTCAACACATTTGGAGACGTAGCCTTCGCTTATCGCAAGACTTGCCTGGAAGGAAGCACTATGGCCAAAAATGGTTACCAGACTCTTGGTGACGTCGTTAAGAAGACCGCCGACGGGATCAACTACTCGGTGGTCTGGGAAGAGCTGAACGAAATCCGCAGCTTGTGGAACGAGGAGCGAAACAAGATCGCCGCGCTGCTGAGTTATCCGACAACTAGTGCTGCTGACGCCGTGCCGCAGACGCTTTCGGATGACAGCTTCACCGTCGCGTCCGAGTATGGGGTGCCTCCGGCTGTCAGCCCCGCCTCGGCGGTCCTGTGCGGATACTCCTTCCAGGATTACAACCTCGCGACGAGGTTCACTTGGAAGTTCCTGCGCGAGGCAACATTCGATCAGGTCCGAGAAGCCTGGGCGTCGGTGCTGGCCGCCGATTCGAAGCTCACCGCAGGCAAGGTGTTGCAGCGCATCTTCACTCCGACGCAGGGACTGTCGCCCGAGGGTAATCCTGTCCGGGGACTCTGGAATGGCTCGGATGGCCTTGCTCCGTTGCCGCATATGGGGATGACGTTCCCGAGCAGCACGAGTCACTACGTCGCGACCGAGAACGCCACCTTGGACAGTTTGGACGTCGAAGACGCGATGAACATGATCACGCAGAAGGGCTACGGCACAAATCCCGGCTCGCAGATCATCATTCTCGCAAATCCCGTGCAGTCCGAGCAGATTCAGTCTTGGCGTGCTGGCGTCGAGAGTCGGACGAGCGGTCCTGTAGCGAAGTTTGACTTCATTCCGAGCGCCTCCGCCCCGGCCTACTTGACCGACAAGCGCATCGTGGGTAGCACCGCGCCAACCGATTACAGCGGGCTGCCCGTCAAGGGCTCATACGGGCGCGGCTGGTTGATTGAGTCAAACTACGTCCCGCTGAATTACGTCCTTGTGGCGGCCACGAACGGACCCAACAATCCGGGCAACGTATGCGCGTTTAGGGAGCACGTTTCCAATGCGTGGCGAGGACTGTTGCTCATTCCGGGCAACCAACAGCGCTTCCCGCTTCAGGAAAGTTTCGGTCATCGGGCATTCGGAACCGGTGTGCGACATCGCGGCGCGGCCATCGCATTGCACGTTACTGCGTCGAGCACGTACACCCCGCCCACGATCATCGCGAACCAGTAACCATGGGCTTTGGCGGGCCGACGCCAACCGTAGCGAGCAGCGGCCTCGCCGACACGTTCGTGTACGGCGGTGGATTCTCGCCCGGTACAGACCTTCGCGAGTTTGTTCTGGCAGAGCGGATTCCGCATCTGCCGGGCGCACGCTGCCTAGGGCACTCGGAGTTGTTCGATGAGCGTCCCGCCGACGACCCCTATCGAGACGCGATGACTGAACGTGCCCTGGCAGTCTGCGCCTCCTGTCCGGCCCTGGAGCCCTGTGAGGAATGGTTGCGCCAACTTCCGCCACCGGAGCGCCCACGTGGCGTTGTGGCCGGCCGAATCATCAAGTCGCGAGGCGTCATCACCAAAGATCGAAAGTTGAGGGCCTAACCATGTCCAAGCGGAGCTACGCAGATCAAATTCGAGCAGCCGATGCACGGCTTGCGGCAGAGGCCCGAGAGCCGGGGATCAAGGCACCTGGGCAGTCCGAGTTCGGCGTCGTGCCAAGGCGGCATGCTGAGAACCCGCCCCGGCCAGATGGCTCCCGATATGCGGCGAGGGCCGCCACGAACAGTGTTCGGAAGTCCGACCCGTACTGGGCCGTGGGCTATGGCGGCGAGCCGGAGCTCATCTACCCCGACTGACACAAGTCACTTCTTCGCGGTTACCGGCTTCTTCTTCGGCGGTATGGAGTAATGCTCGCCGCACTGCCAGCAGTCGTAGCTTGTGTCATCCTCACGGATGTTCTGTTTTACGCCACATCTCACGCACAGGAACCGACGTCTGCCCTTGGGAGTCACCTTCGGGACTGGCTGAATAGACGTTCGCCCGAAGCGTTGGGAAACGATCTCGGCAGTTTCATCGCACTGCCAACACTCGAACTTGTCCTTGTCGGCGTCCACATACTGCGGAGCACCGCAGCGCGGACACATGTAGCGAAGTCTTCCCGCGACTCCTTGAACGTAACGATCCGGTGCGACAGCGGCGAACCCAACACCTAGTGGGCCGAGAAAGAAGACAGTGAGAAGGAAAAACTCCAGCTGTCGCTTTAGCGGAGCAATGCCCGACGCAACGACCGCTGAAATAATCCAAACGACGACGATGAAGCCAACATAAGCACCTAAGAACGACCCAACGTCCAACGGGTCCTCATTACCGTTCATGGTCCAAGATAGTGACGCGTTGGTCACCAGTGCGCCTAGCTTTTGCGGCACCCATCATCTCCGCCGCCTGCACGGCGCTCCAGCCTGTGCTCGTCACCGAGCCGGCCGAACCGTACCGACCGGTTGCACCATTTCGTGCACGCGGCGTCGAAGCAAGCCGTGGATGCGTTGCGACGTGCCGCATCGCCGAAAGGACGGCTAGCGACTGACCGCCCTGATGATCTCGATCAGCAGCCAGATCGGTAGCCACAGTCCACAGGTCAAGATGGTGAGCACAATGTGCAAGCCAACAAGCGAATCGCCTCCGCCGCGCACCGCGACGTTGTTGTAGACGACTGCGCTCGCCTGTGGGGCAGCCGCCGCCCGGTGCTCGGTCCACTGTGTGCCGTCCCAATAGCGCATCAGACCAGCGTTGGTGGGGTCTGGGTACCAAGCTGCGGCAACTGCCGGGGCAGCGGGAGCAGTAGGCGGAGGCAAATAGACGTCCGCATAATCATCCGGCCGCGAAATGCGTGTGGTTTCGGCGGGCTTGCTTAGCGGTGGTGGTTCCCACCGGTCTGGCACAGTCACCAGCAAATCTTAGAAGGGCTTGTGCCAAGATCACCGCAAATTCGACGTCATGGAAAGGCGCGTGCCGCACACGCGGAACAAGCGTTCGATAAACCCCGTTGGAACCCCCAGCCGGCACATTGCGAACCAGCGCCGACGAGGTTCCACCGGGCCGATTAAGGCTGGTCAGGCCCGGTGTTGCTAGCCGCGTACCTGCGGCGATGCGGTAGCTGCAGAGCCGGAGTAAAAGGCTTCCAAACTAGCTACGCGGGTTCGATTCCCGTCGCCCGCTCCAATGCCGTTGCCAGCGCAGACGCTGCAACGCGCGTTCGACGGCTTTTCCGCGGTAACTGCTGGTGCCAGGGCCGTTCAGCAGTGGCTGCCGAGTCACACCCCACCGAGCGAACCGATCTGTCCACCGGTTCTGCCGGGTATCGACCCCGACAACTCATTCGGCGATGTTTCACGCGGGTTCGCGCGATCAGCCGATAGCGTCGATCCCACGCGCGGTCTCACGCCACCGCTGTAGGAGCTGCGAGCATGCGAACAGTCACGGCAGGCACCGGCAGCCCTCCTCTGTTCTTCGTGCACGGGTTCGCTTGCAATGCGACGGATTGGCAAGCTCAGATCGACACGCTGAAGACCAGGACCACGGTCGTTGCGTGCGACCTGCCCGGGCACGGCTCGAGGCCGGGCACACCGGCCGAGTGCACCATCGAGGCC
Source organism: Mycobacterium sp. B14F4 (assembly GCF_039871645.1). NCBI lineage: Bacteria > Bacillati > Actinomycetota > Actinomycetes > Mycobacteriales > Mycobacteriaceae > Mycobacterium > Mycobacterium sp. B14F4. Next base: position 175,888 of record NZ_JBDPMF010000010.1, read on the forward strand.
TACGGAAAGGCGGTGACGGGTGCTCTGGCGGGGTTGAAGCTGCCGCCGACCGTCCTCGTTGGCCACAGCATGGGGTGCCGCGTCGTCTTGGAGGCTCAGCCGTTTGCAGCCCGCCGCAGTGTGCGGGCTGGTACTCGTGGACGGCAGTCGTATCGGCGAGGGTGACCCGGTGGCCGCTCAATGGGACATGGCCGATGAGGTCGCCGGGGAGGGGTACGGGCGATTCGTGCGGCAATTCTTCGAATCGATGTTCGTCCCTTGGAGCGATCGCGCGCTCGCCGAGGCGATCACCGATCGAGCCCTGCGAATCCCCGCCGCGCTGGGCCGGTCCCTGCTGACGAACCTGGCCGGCTGGGACGCTCGGGAGGTGGAGAGCGCGCTGAACTCAGTCCGTGTCCCGCTGCTCGCTATCCAAAGCACCACAATGGACACGGCACGCGAGCGGGTTTCACTCGACACGGGCCGGGACTCACCCTGGCTCGACCTGGTCCGGGGTCGCGTACCGGAGGCGAAGATCGAGATACTCAGCGGCACCGGCCATTTCCCGCAGATCGAAATGGCCGACGAGGTCACAGCGCTGATCGCCGCCTTCGCCCTCGGCAACCAGCCTGGCCATTAGTCGACCGGTAGCGGATCGCGCACGGCCGCATGATCGATCAGCCGCCAGCACAGGCCTACGAACTCTGCACGCCCTCACGCCGGCCGTCCGGGCGACCCGCGCGGTCGGTGACCACCCCCGCGGCGACCTCCTTCTCACTGTTCCTCTCCTCGATGAAGAACGAGCCGAGCAACCCGGCGAGGGTGCCGAACACCACGACGGAGAACATGGCGAGGAACACCTCCATCACGTGGGCGAAGCCGTCGGCCTTCTGCAGCGGCTCGCCCGTGATGGCGCCGAGCGCGGCCGCATGCAAGGCGTCGGCGTAGCGGGGATAGTCGCTGAACTCGAACAGCAACTGGCTGCTGCCGAGCACGGTGATCGCGACGATGGAACCGAGCCCGGCGAGCCTGCTGCCGAGCACGGCCTGCGCCGAACGACTTCCGCGCACCGCCCCCGACAGCACCCGGCCCGACCTCGTCAGCCGGGCGATGCGCAGTGCGCGCAGCAGCCGCAAGAACGGCAGCACCAGGAAAATGATCTGCCACCAGTTCTTGCGCAGGAACGCGCCGGTATCGGGCGTCACCACCAGCCGCGCCACGAACTCGATCGCGAACACCGCCCACAGCGCCCAGCTCAGCACCGCCATGACCGTCGACAGCAGTCCCGGGCGCGCCAGTTGCTCGCCGAACACCAGCAGCACGAACACGATGCCGAGCACACCCATGATCGGGGACAGTCGATCCAGGATCTCGTCGGCCCAGCGCTCCCTTACCGAACGTGGCTCCTCGAGCAGCCGGTTGCCGTGCGCCATGTCGTATCGGTACCCGCGCACGGCGGTGCCCAACGCAAGTGCCCAATGTGATCGAGCTCGACTGCGCGGCCGTTGCGGCGGCGGTCCTCTTCAGGGCGAGGAGCACGCCGGCCTCGATTCGCACCGCGATCAACGACTCGAAGGGCGACGTGAGCGCGCCTACGGCCTGAGCGCCGGCCAAAGCTGGGGCCTCCTGGCGTCGACTCCGTGACGAATGGTTTCGATCGGCGGGAGGCCTCGGCGCGCGTGTCAGGTCACAAACTGCGTGCCTAGATCGGCTTTCAGGCCGCCGTCGTCACCTCCACCGGTGTCGGCGACGAGACCACGGCGGCATCGGCGGTCGGCAGCGAGATCTCGACGCGCTCGATGTTGAGCACACCCACCGACGGCAGGATCCGCTCGTAGGTCCCGGCGCTCGACACCAGCTGCAGGGTGACGGACTCCCCGGGCCGCAGCGTGTGCGCGACCGGCTCCAGCGACACGGTGACCGTGTACGTCTTGCCGTCTAGTGTCACCGGGATCGGGGTGATCAGGCTGCCCAGCACCAGACCCGTCGCGTTGTCGACCAGCTGCGCGTAGACGTGGCGGCTGGTCCCGGCGCCCGAATACGTCAGCGTGACCTCCGGTGCGCCCACCACGTACGTCGTCTCCGTGGCCTTCGGCAGGGCCACGTTGACCGCGTTGAACGCCTTGAGCGCGAACGGCACGAACGGAATTCCCGAACCGCCCAGATAGGGAATCAGTGGCAGCGTCGCCGCGCCGCGAGTCGCCGCGATCGGCGTACCCTTCTTGACCGGGTACTCGTCGGAGGAGAACCACTGCCCGCGCTGATCCACCCACTCGAATTGCGGGCCCGTCGGCGCCCCCGGAACACCCTTGACGTAGCGGTCGAGCCACTGCAGGGTCCGCTGCTCGATCACCTGCCCGTCGCGCATATCGAACAGGTTGTTCGCGCACACGCCGTGCCCGCCGCAGAACCACACCACCTTGGTCGGCACGCCTTTGGCCATCAGGATCTGTGCGGTGGCGTCGGCCTCCTGCGCCGAGAAGACGGTGTCAACGGTGCCCTGGATCAGCAGCGTCGGCACCGTGATGTTCTCGATGACCGGATTGCGCGACGTCAGCAGGTCCTCGTCGGCGGGCAGCATCATCCCGGTCAACCCGCCGTAGATCGCCGCGGGAAGGATCCGCGGATTCGTCCGGCCGAGGGTCACCGCGAGGACACCGGTCAGCAGCGTCGCCCAACTGGTCTTGAACGCCTCGGCCTTGTACAGCGAGGTGTTGAAGCTGTGATAGGTGATCGTGGGCACGATCGCGTCGACCCGGTGGTCGTTGGCCGCGGTGACCAATTGGATGCCGCCGCCGTAAGACACCCCGGTCATGCCCAGCCGCGGATCGCCGGGCGCGTCCAGCATCACCTCGGGTTGGGTGGCGACCCAGTTGATGATCGCCGTCATGTCGCGGCCCTCGAACTCGGCGGCGTTGAGCTCGAGCCGGCCCCCGGAATTCCACTCGCCGCGCGGATCCCAGGTGACGACGTTGTAGCCGGCGTGACGCAGCGTGGCGACGCCGATGATCCCGAACGTGTCCACCATGACGTCGTCGAGGATCGTACCGTCGATGTTGGTCGCACCGGGCAGTCCGAGGCCGGGACCGTTGAGGATGGTCGGCGCGGTCTCGCCGGTCTTGAGACCCCGCGCCGGCATGAAGTGGACGTAGATCGCTGTGCCGTCGGCCGAGATCACCTTGACATCGCGCGGCGCGGCCAGCCCCGGCCGCAGCGGGTAGCCGATGAACGGGTGCAGCACGTCGCCGACGACCGGTACCTGATGGATCGCCACAACCAGCGGTGTGATGAACACCGGGCCGATGACCGGAATTCGTTGCAGGAACTCCAGCGGCGGCGTCTGCGGGATCGCGATCACCTGGGGCGTCGCGACCTCACCGGCCGCGACCTCACCCGCCGCGGCATGAGTCAGCGCGGTGTCGGCATGGGCCGCCGGCTGGTCGGGCTCTGGCGTCGAGTCGGCCAGCTCGCGACGCGCCGCGGCGGCCATCGTCCACATCGCCGCCGATTCCATCGGCGAGGGGGTGTCCTCACCGGTGGAGCCGAAGAGCGCGTCGACCACCTGCGCCAGCGCGACGGTCGCGGTCTCGACGGGATCCGGCGGCGGCGGGCTTTCGGGCTGCGGCGGTTCGACCCATGGCGTGACGGCAGTGATCGTCACCACCGGCGCGTTCACGTCCGGCGCCGTCGAGACCTCTGCCGCCCCATTGGGTTTCTCGACGACCAGCCCTGCTGGCGTCGAATCGGAGCGGTCGACGCGCGTTTCGATGCGGTCGACGCGCGTGGCGTTGACGGTCGCGGTGGCTCGCGACATTTCGTCGGAGTCGACGTCGCGGTCCGAGCCTCGAACCTTGTTCGACCGCTTCTTCGGTTTCAACTGCTCATCGGCGGCGGACTCGTCGAGATCCTCTACCAATGACGACTTTTCGTCCTCAGGCTTCTCGGTCTCGGTGTCCTTCGCCGTGGTCTCGGTGGATTTCGACTCCGGGGACGCGTCGGTGTTGCTGGTCGACGAGTCGGTCGCTGTTGTCGTCGACGCGTCCGACGGCGTGCTGGCGTCCCCCGGTTCCGCCGACGCGACACCGTGCCCGAAGACGACCGCCGAGCCGATGCCCAGAGCGACCGCCAACCCTGCGATTCGATGAGACACCAAATGCCTTCCTGTCGGCCGCGAATCAGGCTCACTGTATGAGCGACTCGCCGCGCCGTCGGGCGGTTTCGGTGAACCGGCAACACCCGCGAGGTCCGCTCTGGGCGCAATCCGCTGCCTCCGCGCGACCACTGATCTGAGCTTTCCGGTCGGTAGGCTGGACGCCATGGACAGCGTGCTGCTCGTGCTGGTGGTCTTGGTCGTCATTGGTCTCGGTGTGCTGATGTATGCGGCGATGAAGGCCTCGGATCGACGCAAGGCCGCCTCCCTGGAGGACGCCAAGGCCGACGCACGCCGCGTCATCGAACGCCTCGGCGGCCAGGTCATCAACCTCACCGGCACCGACGACGCCTCCAAGCAGGCAATGGCCGACGCGTCGGAGCGCTACACCGCGGCCGGCTCGCAGATCGAACAGGCCACCACCACCAAGCAGGCACTGCTCGCCAAGGAAAGCGCGCTCGAGGGGCTGTACTACGTGCGCGCCGCCCGCGTCGCGATGGGCATGGATCCCGGACCGGAACTGGAGACGCTGGCCGGCCAACGCGCGGCGGGCACGGTCACCGAGGACCGCCGGGTCGAGTTCGAGGGCCGCGAGATCGAGGCGTCGCCCGCCCCGTCGGAGCGCACCCCCAACTACTACCCCGGCGGCCGCGTCGCCGGCCGCCCCGTCCCGGCGGGGTGGTACTCCGAGCCGTGGTGGAAACCGGCGCTGGTCGCCGGCGCCTGGGGCATGGGTTCGGTGCTGCTGTTCAATTCGCTGTTTGCGGGCATGCACGGCAGCGGCTACGAGCAGGGCTTCGCGCAGGGCTATGACCAGGGCTTTGATCAGGGCGGTGACCCCGGCGGGGACTTCGGCGGTGACGGCGGCGGCTGGGACGGCGGCGGCGACTTCGGCGGGGATTTCGGCGGCTTCTGAGCGCTCAGCACGCCGAAACTGAACTTGTGCAGCCGGACCGGCCGGCAGATTCATACGGTCACTGCAATATCGCCGTTTGGAGGTTGCAATGCCGTCTGGATACCCCGTCCCATTGGCGGTGCGGAGACAGTTCGTCGACCTGGTGTGTGCCGGCACTCCGGTGCTCGA